>JAACCR010000053.1 GCA_009937205.1 Methanobacteriota archaeon
CTTTTACATCATGGAGAAATTAGGGGTGTTGAAGTCAAATTAATTGGATTAACAGTTACCGATATAGATGGGCAAAATATTCGCATTACTGGTGAGTTGGGAGTTTCTGATGGCAATACAATGCTAACTACGCAAGTCAATTACACAATTGCAGCCTAATCAGTGGAACTTTGGTTCTCTTTTTTCTAGGAATGCACTAACGCCTTCTTTGAATTCAGCAGTCTGTCCCGCTGCTTCGATCAATGTCCTTTCATGTTTGAGATGTGTTTCAAAATCATTTATCGATTGCACATCCAATAGATGTTTGATAGATTCTTTGCTATGTGCTCCCCAACTACTCCAACGTTTTGCTAGTTGTTGGGCAGCAGTAATCAATTCATCATCTTCAACAATAGCATCTATTGCACCTACTTGTGCTGCTTGATTAGCACTCCAAATTTCATTTTCCAAAAAGAAACGTCTTGCTACTTGGTCTGTTACCAAACGTGGAAGCAGCCAAGTCGTACCTCCATCTGGTGACAAACCCATTCCAGAATATGAGGCGGCCATCTTTGCTTGAGGCGATGCTATTCGGGCATCACAGGCCAGTGCTAAACCAAGTCCACCACCAGCACTTGCTCCGTTAAGAGCAGCAACACAAATGGTTGCTGATTGACGCATTCTCACAATCAGTGGATGTAATATTCCAGTCAATTCACGTATTAATTCCGTAGCATTTCCTTCATCGATAGATTTCTTGAAATCATCGATATTCGCACCTACTGAAAAGAATTTACCTTCTCCAGTTAGAACGATTGCTTTAACTTGAGAATCTGATAATGCAGATTTAATTGCATTGGCAATTTCGGGAAGAAATTGACGAGAAAAAGATTGTGTTGATGTTTTCCCAGACATTTTTATGAGACGTATTCCATCTCCTAAATCACTATTCTCAATTGGCAATCCATCACCTCAAAGTTTGATATTTACATTCTTTACCTTGGTGTAAAATCTCATTGCATCTTTGCTTTGCTCAATACCGATTCCAGATTGTTTCCAACCAGTGAAAGCTGTTTGAGGGAAAGTAATTGGATATTCATTGATTGAAACCATACCACATTGCAAATCTCTTGCAAAGTTGTGTGCTCTGCTAAGATTTTGTGTCCATATGCCATTGAGCAATCCAAATGGAGTGTCGTTAGCCATAGCCAAAGCATCCGAATCTTCACTGAACTTTGTTACAGAAAGTACAGGTCCGAACAATTCTTCTTGGAATAATAAATTATCAGTTGAAACTCCAGTGATCACAGTTGCTTCCATGAAAGCCCCTTCTCCTTCCACAGCATTTCCGCCGAGTACCACTTCGCCACCTTGGGCAAGTCCTCGAGATAGTTTGTCTAACACTTCAGCACGGTGGCTCTTGTGAACTAGACTTCCAATGCGAACCCCTTCTGCCATACCTTCTCCAACAGTCCATTTGGAAACTTCAGCACAAACCGCTTCAACCAATTCATCATGCACATCTTCGTGTACGATTAGACGAGAACCAGCCCAACACATTTGGCCAGCATTCATAAAAATTCCAAAACAGATTGCTTTTGCAGCATATCTTAAATTAGCATCAGAGAATACAATATTTGCACCCTTTCCGCCAAGTTCTAGAGTAACTGGAGTTAGATTGTTGCTGGCTTTTGCCATTACTGCTTGACCGGTTGGAACCCCACCGGTGAGAACAACTCCGTCAATACCACTATGTCCAACAAGGGCATCACCAATCAGTCCACCAGAGCCTGTGATAACCTGTAATACATCTGTTGGCAGTCCAACATCTGCCTCCTGCATTGCCTTTGTCCAAGCGATTAGGGACAGGGGTGTCCAAGATGCTGGTTTTGCTATTACTGTACATCCTGAAGCCAGTGCAGGTGCGATTGAACGAATTGCGAGTTGTAATGGGAAATTCCATGGGATAATATGTGCAGTGACCCCTAATGGTTGTCTTAATGTGTAATTCAATCTGTTTCCTGGAACTGGAATAGTTGAACCTTCGTTCTTATCAGCAAGGCCAGCAAAGTATTCTAGAGTCCAAGCACCAAATCTAATTTCAGATAATGCTTCACGAAATGTTTTTCCATTATTTGTTGATTCGAGAACGGCCAACGTCTTAGCATTTGCATATGTTGCAGCAGCCATTTTATTGAGGATTCTTCCACGTTGAGCAGGATCGATATTCTTCCATTCTGGATTGTTAAATGCAGCGCGAGAAGCGGTAACACATCGCTCAACATCTGCGAGAGTCGCCTTTGGAGTTGTAGCGATTACTTCTCCATTAGCAGGATTCAAAATATCAGCAACTTCTCCATTTTCAGAATCAACCCATTGTCCGGCAATTAGCATTTGTTCTGCGCTCATGTGTTAACCGAGATGGCGGCCATTGAAAGGCACATCGGTTGAACATTCTTCACTGAAAAAGAGAATATCTAGCATTTTGTTTAGCGAGAGTTCTTGAAGCGGGCACTTTTACGTCATGTTATGACTCGTACCGTTGGCTTGGCTCAAACGAGCGCTCGGACCATATCGGGCAATGCTCCTCGTTTGCTGGTCATCGCAGGTGCGACTGGAGTTGGGAAGTCTACAGCATCAGTTCGTTTGGCTCACGAATCAAAATTTTCTCGTTTGTTAAGTACCGATGCCATCAGGGAAATAATGCGGGCATGTGACGATGATGAGAGCAATCACCCATTGCACCGTTCATCCTTTTCAAAGGGTGATTCTGGAGATCCAGTACTAGATTGGTTAGAAACATGTAATTCGGTTGAACCTGGGATTGCTGCAACAATAGGAAGAGCGCGCCGAGAAGGAATAGATCTCTTAATCGAAGGAGTTCACATCTTGCCAAATGAGAGATTATTGCGGGCTTGGAGAGAATCCGGTGGAATAGCAGTCGGAGTTGTGATGTGTGTTGATACAGAAGTAGATCACAAGAAAATGCTGAAAAGCAGAGATGCACATTCGTATAGGCGAGCGGATAGATATATCGCTTCATTCTCTCGTATTAGAAAAATACAAGACGGATTAATCGAGAAAGCAAAAATTGCTAATTGGCCAATAGTTGACCCGACAAGGGTCAAAGATGATGTCAAAAAAATTCAGCATGTGTTAGACTTAGCGTGGAACGAGTCAAGAAATTGATTCGTTACAAATTCAAGGAAGTTCAGTTTCTTCCGCAGAACCCGATGACCAGTCATAGATTCCCTTTCCGGATTTTTTACCCAACCTACCTTCAGCAACCAACTTCTCAAGAAGTGGGTGTGGGGTGTAAGCGTCATCATTGAATGATTGTTTTAGATTTAGCAGAATATCTCTACGTACATCGAGCCCTACAAGATCTGTAAGTGCAAGTGGTCCCATTGGATGCTTGTACCCCAATACCATTGCAGTATCAATGTCCTTTGCACTAGCAACTCCATCAGCTAGCATCCGAATCGCTTCGTTCCCGAGAACAACGCCGAGTCTCGATGTTGCAAATCCTGGAATATCCTTAACCAAAATAGTAGTCTTACCCATAGCCATTCCTGCAGCTTGTGCGAATGCAATAGTCTGTTCAGAACAAGAATCATGTTTGACTAATTCAAGTAGTTTCATAATTGGAACTGGATTGAAAAAGTGCATACCAATTACATTTTCAGGCCTTCCAGAGGCTTGAGCAATTGCTTCTATGGAAAGAGAGGAAGTATTTGTTCCAAGAATACAGTTGGCCTTAGTCATCTTACCGAGGTCTGCGAAGATTTGATGTTTTAGAGAAGGGATTTCAGGTACTGCTTCAATAACCAAATCTACATCTGCAACCGCTTCAGACATATCGGATACAGGGTGAAGGTTTGCTGCCCACTGTTGCTTTTGTTCAGCAGTGGTCTTGCCTCTAGCAATACCCTTGTCCCAAAACGCATCAATGGTTTTCATACCGCGTTCTAATCCTTCTGGAAATGCATCGAATAGATTTGTTTTCCAGCCTGATTGTGCGCAAACTTGAGCGATGCCCGCACCCATAGTTCCAGCGCCGATAACGGCTACACTACGAATCTCCATAGCAAAGGCGAACAACTACTTATTCATCAAATGGAGGGTAAATGAATAGTATTATTCTGACAAAGGATTGTTATTTTCAATCTTTACTGATTTCAATATGTGGGTATGGTAACTCAATATTAGATTCATTAAATCTCTTTATTATTTCACAGAGTATCCAATCACGTGCTCTTCGTTCTTCATTATAATCGGATATCCAGCAATCAATACGGAACATTAAGCCACTATCTAGAATATCATATAGCAAAATCTCTGTTTTTTCATGCTCCATTGTATATTTGCATTCATCAAGTATTTGCATAATGATTTGTTTTACAATTGCTGGATCTGATTGCTTACCAACTTGTAATCTATGGCGCAAATTCATTTGCCCAGGATTGTCAGTATTTCCTTGTGCATAATTTTCAATCACTTCTGTTGCAAGTTGCTTATTTGGAATTATTACCATTCTTTCTTCACCAGTTTTTATTGAGGTAGAAAGTAATCCAATATCGGTAATTCGACCTTTTGTTCCGGCAACAATAACCTTGTCTCCCCGCTTAAATGGTTTATCAAAAGCCAATAATGCACCAGCAACAAGACCACTAGCTGATTCTTGTAGTGCCATCCCTATAACTAATGAAAGAACGGTTGCACTTGCTATTACTGCCGTAACATCAATGTCAAATTGAGAAAGAGACATCATTATGGCTGCGGACCAAATGACAACATTAGATACTGCAATAACGCCATTTTGAATTCCAATAAGATCGATTTCAGTATCGTCGTCCCAGTGTGAGAAAAATATTGGAATGAATTCCACTACAATGTTAGAAAGACATTTTGCTGAAATCCAAAGCAGTAGTATTACTGAACCTCCTCCAAATGCCAGTTGTGGCATTGTTCCTGGTTCAAACACCCAATTGAATGTAAGCCAAGTACCAATGAGGAGTGAACCGACATTTATCAGTGGCCGAAAATGTTCAAACAGTTGGTCATCTAACTGGTTTTTCGATTTAGAAATTAATTTCAGAAGTGGGCCTTTTGCGATTAAATTTACGACAATAGTTCCGATTACCGATAGCGCGAGGCCAACAGATAATTGAACCCACCACTCTGCTACATTGAGTTCTTGCCAAATTGTGGACAGTGTAACGCTAGTTACCATGAAAGGTACAACACGACCAACCCTATTAATCTTAACACGAATGGCGAAATGTATTTTATGCCTGTGTATTTTTAGGATTTTGCTGTGCTAATATTACACCGCCCAAAATCAAAACAAATGAGGCCACTAGAGACCATCCCAATTTTTCATCAAGAATCATCCACCCACTAATAATGCCGAATGGTGGAACGAGGTAAACATATAATGCAGTTTTTCCAGCCCCGATAGTTACAATACCATCCGCAAACCAAACATAGGAAAATACAGTTGATAGTATTGCTAAGAATAGAATTGCCAGCCATCCTGAATTACTCGGTTGTGGCATTCCATACAGAACTGATTCGTAGGCAGCCCAAGGGGTAAGGAATAGCAACCCAATCAGTGATGCCCACACGGTTAGATGAAGTGGTGACAGCGGGGATTGGGAATCGATAGTGGTAGAGGTCATTGCTTTCTTTTGCAATATTGAAGTCGTTGCCCAAGCTAGTGCAGCACCAGCGATCATCAGGTCTCCTTTCAATCGTGTATCAAATGCAATATCGACATTAGGTGAATAGAGAAACAAGATGATAACTCCAATCAAACCACAAATCAATCCTGTCGCTAATCGCCAATTCATCTTTTCATTTAGGAATGGAACTGCTAGTAATGCCGTAAAGATCGGGTTAAAGGTAATCATCAACGAAGCATCTCCGGCAGCAGTAAATTTCATCCCATACATGAATAGTGCTTGATAGATAAATGTAGAAAAGAACCCAATTAATGCAATTCTTTTCCATTCCAGACTTGTTGGCACCCGCCAATTATCAGTCATTTTTAGATAGATTAAGAAACAGGTTACGGCGATTACATATCTCATCCATGCAGCAGTTATTGGGGCAATATCTTGAGCCAAAATACGACCTGCAGGCCAACTAAAGCCCCATATTATCGCAACAAATAGTAATTTAAGATGGATCAATGCATCTTTCAATTAAATCGCTCCAATCCAAGTTGTAATAATCGAGTTCTCGGAAGCCCAATTTCAGGTAATCCCCAATATGGTGAATGAATCTTCAATCCTTCCAATCTGGTCACATATAGGCCGTAACTTGCCATATCATCAGGCCTAAACGGTGTATCTAATCCCATTTTAGTCAAAGTTTTACAAGCATCTTCAGAATAGATTGGATAAACTCTAGAGTAGAAATGAAGCCATTGAGAAATCCTTACAACATCCATATTCTCTAAAGTAAGCAAATGCTCCAGCATTGATACTTCAGGATAATTCGCAGCACGAATGGACATCTCAATTTCAATTGCAATTTCTTCAGACCATTCAACAATATCTCGCTCAGCCCATCGTTCTGCTACTCCAATATTTTGCATTAATGAATCCGCTTCAATAGCG
Organism: Methanobacteriota archaeon; assembly: GCA_009937205.1. Lineage (GTDB taxonomy): Archaea > Thermoplasmatota > Poseidoniia > Poseidoniales > Poseidoniaceae > MGIIa-L1. The sequence goes on from JAACCR010000053.1 coordinate 6,603, forward strand.
AAAAGTGCATTTGAATAATTTGGATCATCATCAGACCCATGAACTAAGTTTGACAATTCAACATAGAATCTTTCACACATCTGTGAATCAATGCCATAAAGGCTTACAGGAATCATTGCACTCACCTATCTCCTGCTTATGCAGAAGCGCCACCGATTTTAGAAGAGATTTGTCTTTCAGACAATTTCTTTTCTGCAACCCATTCAAGTTCAAATAATGGTTTGAGGTCTTCTTCATCTTGGTCAGAAGGGAGAACAGATGCTAGGTAAGCATCCCATTCTTCATCCGAGCCAGAGAATTCTTCGCCACTAGTCAAATAGCGGCCACGCTTTGTAACTCCAATACCGCGATTGAAGTTCTCATGTGGAACATATAGAGGGGTAGAGCCTTCAGGTAAATATCCTGAAAGTTTTTCCACTTCTGCTGCAATCTCTGCATGATAATGACCACGTGCTTCTTCGTTCAAGACTTCTTTGTCAACTTCGATTCCAGCCTCAAGTTTAGCGCGTTCATCCCAACGCCCCTTTATTCCCCACACATAAGCCCAGTGTGCGCTTGAAGAGGCATCAACTCCGAACAAATCATGTGCAGTTGAAACCCATTTGTTGAAGTATCTCTGAAGCATATCTAGAGGGATTATTCCTGCCTTGATGACGCGGCGTAATCCGTTTGAACCAGTTCCAAGATGAAATGATTCTTCCTTTAGCATTGGTCCCATTGAGGCTGCAACTGGTTTGAAAGCCGAAGTTGATAGCATACCTAGTTGAAATTTACCATCTCTATCAACGAACATTGTGTAGCAGAAAAAGTCCAACCAATGAGGCATAGGCCTATTGAAAGCACCGAGTAATCTATCTCCATCTTGTGCATTTCTTTCCAATAATTTCTGAGCTTCTCTTCTTCCTTGTTGTCCAAAGTAAGTCATCAACAAGTAGGCCATTTGCCATCCATGTCTTTGCTCTTCAGCCATAATACGAGCAGCAGCGTATCTGTCATACGCAGTAGGGGCTGATGCGAGTAGGTGGCGTTGTTGCTCAACAGAAGCGAATTCTGTATCGCCCTGGACAGTGATCATTGAGATTAGAGCATCACGCATACTTTGCTGAGGGATTTGTAGTGAGCGTTCCCACTTTGCTCTACCTTGATAGTCACCGAATTCAATGACGTCACCAGCACGGTCCCAATCAAATTGAATCGAGAGATCGAAATCACCAAGCCAGCTACGGTCATATCCGACTCGGTCTTGCCAGTCAGAAAAGTTTGCAATCCAATCATCCCAAGTTGTAGGTAGGTTGTCCATAGGCATGCTATGCGAACCACTCCCTTATGATATCTGCGAACATGTTCGCTCCAATATATTGCTGATGAACGGGTTTTTCTCAGGGGGAGCGTCTTCTAATCTCTTCGGAAAATGTGTGCACGATTGTAGATTCAACCCTTTGTAACTGGACGGATAATGTTGATTTTGCAACACCTAATAATTCTGCAAGTTCTGTCAAGGAGATTCGTCTTGGGATATCATAGAAACCTTCCCTAATAGCAATATCAAAAACTTGACGTTGGCGAGCGGTTAGCAACCTTGTAGTCACGCTTCTCGTCGAAACTAGGCGGTGCGGGATCGATTGCATTTTGAATGATTCAATAAGTTCTCTAACTTTATTCTGTGAACACTCAATTGTCCAATCCACCCATCCATCTCGTACTTCAAATGGGGTATGAGGTATCACGCCGACATCAACTAAGGGTTTGAGGAAGCCACCACCACCCGCCTCAATAGTAATATCATAACTATTGTTTTGCATTATTTTATAGTCTTCAATACCTGAATGTTCAGCGATTGATTTAGAGATGTCTTCACTACATGAAATTCTAGCAGTTCCTCTTCCTCTACTCAAGGGCATATGCTTCTCAATACGCAAAATGGCAGAGGGGTTTGCTCTGGTCACATCTCCCGACCAATGCCCCTCTGGAAGTCTAATCTCTAGACGTACTTGATGAGGCGACATGATTTTGTTGAAGGGTTACCCTTTCTTCAATGTCTTCATCAAAGTGGCCGAATAGTATCCATTCTATGAACAGTTCCAGATTCTACATCAATAATTTCTGAAAATGTTTGAGTTGTTTTATCGCCAACAATTACACCTGGTAAATATCCATCACAAACACCAGATGCTGCAAAAATAGCATCATCTGACTTACACAGGTCATCAGCTTCCCAAAGGCGTGTTAAATCGTCACCGACCCCGTTTTCAGCTCGGGCTTCTTCTTGCGGATTTCTGAATACTAATCTTCCTTCGAATACTCCACCAAGACCGCGAATTGCGGTTGCAGAAATTACTCCTTCCGGTGCGGCACCAATGCCCATTAGCAAGTCATATGGCCCATCAGGGCGAGCAGCCCAGATGGCTCCAGAAACATCCCCGTCGCCCATTAGACTCAAGTCAGCACCTGCGGAACGAATTTCTTTGAACAACTGAGCATGACGCTCTCTATCCAAAGCGACTACCTTTACTTCGCTAATCGGTTTGTCGAGTACGCTGGCTGCCTGTTCAAGATTGTACAGTACACTACCATCGAGACTAATATGGCCAGCAAGAGCAGGTCCGGCTGCAATTTTGTCCATATAGCAATCCGGAGCATGAAGAAGTGTTCCTCTTGGAGCGGCTGCAAGTACTGCAATCGAGTTTGGAGTGTTATCTGCACAATTATTTGTGCATTCAAGCGGATCAACAGCGATATCAATCTTTGCAGCACCTGCAACTCCGATCATATTGCCTAATTTTTCACCGATGTAGAGCATAGGCGCTTCATCTCTTTCACCTTCACCAATTGCAACTCTTCCATCAAAAGGAACATTGTCAAATGTACGGCGCATCGCTTCAACAGCAGCAGCATCAGCAGCCATTTTGTCACCCTTACCGCGCCATTCTGCGCTAGCAATTGCCGCTTGGTCAACCGCTTCAAGAAAGTGTTTTTGGAGGTCGGAGACACTGCCCATATACTGTGGCGGGCGCGCCCAATTGATGAACAAAGCGGTTGAGTTTCACTCGCCTTTGAATTTCTCAACTACTTCAATATCAGTGATTTTGGTACTAGGATATTGGCCCAGTTCATCCTTTTCCAATGATTTTACCATGTCTAATGCGCATAATAAACCGGCACAAACTCCTGTTAGCGCTTCCATTTCAATTCCAGTTTTGTAATGAGCACTGACATGAACTTCACAGACCAAACCCCAGCCGTTAGCGTATTCTTGCCACGACCAATCTACTTTGCATCCTTCAAGTGGAATTGGATGACAGTGAGGAATTATTCTCGGAGTATCTTTGATCGCTTGAATAGCTGCGATGGTAGAAGCTTCAATAACATCGCCTTTCTTGATGCTGCCACCTCGAATTTCTATCCCAGTTTGCATACTGAGATGTAATATCCCTCTTGCAGTAGCCCTTCTCTCCACGATAGGTTTTTTACCGATTTCAACAATTCCTTGAATACTTTTTTCCATTGTTATCTCTCCATTAGTAGATTGTCTTTGATCTGTTCAGCCCAATCCCGCCTTCCAAGATTCACCTTTGCTGGTTACTTCTGTCTTCCACAGGGGGGCGTGCTTTTTGAGTTCATCTATTAGCCAATGGCAAGCATGAAACGCTTCTTTTCGATGAGGGCTAGCAACATGAATGGCAACAATCGGCTCCTCTGGGCCAACACTTCCAGTACGATGCGACATCGCTACCGCAGTTACAGAGAAATCGTCAATCGCTTGCTGTGCTAATCGTTCTAATACAGATGTCAATTTATTTTGCCATGCATCAAATTCAAGACGTAATACTTCAGCATCACCATCCTTTCCTCTTGTGATTCCTAAAAAGGACACAACTGCTCCACAACCCTGCTTTGGTAATTTATTCAATAGGGCATTTGCATCGAGAAAAACTGGCGCTTCTTCGATGATAATATTGCCGCCCATGCAGATGCGAGGTAAGCGCATCATTCAAACCTCACTCCTCAATAGGGTTAGCATGAGCGGTGAACCGGCCATCCATATCATGGGAGCGGGGCTTTCTGGATTAGCATCTGCTATACTATTGGCGAGAGCGGGTAGAGAAGTCCATGTTCATGATATTCGCGATGACTCAGGTGCCCGTTTTGATGGAGATTTTCAAGCGTTAGAAAACTGGTCAATGGATGAAGATTTTTTTGACCAATTAGAGGAATGGGGTTTTGATTCAAAGCGATTTAAGTCTACTGAATTCAAGGTAATTGATCTGATTCATCCCGATGACAAAATAACCAACCCAAGTTCCGATAAAGTTTCGTATAGAATTGTTGAACGGGGGACAAGTGAACATACGATTGACCAAGGATTCAAGCAAATGGCTTTGGAAGCAGGAGCCCAGATCCATTACAAATCACGAGTCAAGGAAGAGGACTGCACAATAATTGCTTGTGGTCCTAAGGGGACTTCAGCAGTTGCATATGGGGAGATTTTTCACACCTCGCATCAGAATCATATTTCATTTCAATTGAATGATAAATTAGCACCGGGTTCGTATTCTTACATGATTATAATAGATGGTGTTGGTTTGATCTGCACCTGTTTATGGCGAAAGCAAAAGAAATCTGAGCGTTTCCTCAATGAAACGATTGCTTGGTATCAGAATCAATATCCAAATATTGACATGAAGCCTGTGAAAAGAGTTGGAGGCAAAGGAGATTTCACAATCAATCGTAATTACAAACAAGATGGCCGATACTATGTCGGAGAGTCAGGTGGTTTGCAGGACTTTATGTGGGGCTTCGGAATGAGAATGGCGGTTTGGAGTGGGACATTAGCCGCTAAGGATATACTTGGAGAATGTGATTATGAAACCGAAGTTCGCAAGAAACTGATGCCATATGTTAAGACCAGCGTGGTCAATAGATGGTTGATGAATCGAGTCGGCAATAGGACATTCAAATTAATGTGCAACCGGTGGATGAAGAGCCAGAAAAAGCATGGAGACGGATTGATTTGGATTTCCAAACTGTTTCGGCCAACATTATTGAAAAGAATACTTTATCCAATCGTATCACCTTTCATGCTAAAGTCTGACCCGAAAGCAATGGGTCGCGGAGTTAGGAGAATGCCATTCCGGCCAGCATTAAAGCGAGATTGGTGGGAACAGAGTTCGGAAGCGAAGGCGGTTGGTACAAAATGGAATAATGTGCGGCGCAGTGGGGCGAAAACATCATTTTCTAATGACTCCGAATCACCTATAAGTCCAAAGTAGGCAATGAGATTAGTGGCGATTTGTTCATAATGCTATCACCTTTGGGCGGTCTATGAGCGACTCATATGAACTCAAATTCGAAGCAATGGACAATCATCTTGTCAACTATGGTACAACTAACAACGGAATCGCAGTTATTGAATTAACTTCAGACTCTGCTGGTGCGCCTTTGACCAGTGAAAACGATCGTTCTCCGAATACTTATACTCACGAAATGATGAGAGACATTGATCAAGCAGTCGTGAAAGCACGTTTTGATGATAATGTGACAGTGATTGTATTAACTGGAAATGGAGCATCTTTCTTCTCCGCTGGCGCTTCAATTCAAATGTTGAACAGTGTCACTCCAGGTTTCAAATATAACTTCTGTCTTCACGCCAATGAAACACTTTCCCGACTTGAACAAACCTCTAAGTTAGTTGTCTGCGCTATCAACGGACACGCTGTAGGCGGCGGTCTTGAAATTGCCATGGCAGCGGATATTCGTATTGCTCGTAAGAACTCTGGCAAATTAGGACTTCCTGAAATAAACCTCGGTGTCCTAGCAGGAACTGGTGGAACTGCTCGTTTGACCCGCCTCATCGGCAAGGCAAAAGCCCTAGAAATGATGGTTACCGGCAACTTAATCTCTTTTGAGGATGCACAAAATCTAACTCTTCTCAATGATATCTATGAGGGTTCACCTGAAAGTTTCCGTGAAGATATTCTTGATTATTGTAGCCAATTCACCTTGCCGAACAAGGCGGTCAAAGCGGTTGGAAACATCAAGCGTTCATGCCAAACTGGCCCAGAGATTCCATTCGAGTACCACTTGGCACTTGAGCGAGAATTACAAGCAGCTCTGTTCAATAGCAGCGATGCCAAAGAAGGAATCGCAGCCTATGTTGAAAAGCGTCAACCTCATTTCACTGGTCAGTGAAGCGAAATTGGCATCATTTGTCGATGAATTACAATGCTCTTTGAGAGCATGTTCTTGAATTGTGTCCGACGATGTTACAAATTTTACACCGGCGTTGATGTTTATTTTTGCTTCTTAATTTTCTAGCAGCAGCAGCTTGTGGATTGATTGTCGGGCAAGTTCTCTTATTGTGCCCACCGTCTCCACATTGTCCGCAAATTCTTTTCCTAGTTCGAGAATTTCTTTGAACACGGTCTGGAAATAGAACTGGGCAAGTTCTAGTATTGTGTCCTCTTTTTCCACACTCACTGCAAATTCTCTTTCCATCAATTCTATTTCTCCTATCTTTTCTTTCAGGATTGATTATCGGGCATGTTCTAGTATTATGGCCAACCTTTCCGCATTGTTTGCAATGACGTCTGCCATCATCAATTACTTTTTTTGGAAGGCGATTAGGGTTCGTGACAATACAGGTCCGGTTGTTATGGCCGTACTTTCCGCATGCACTACAGATACGACTTCCCTTTACAGATAATTTCAATATCCTGATTGTAGCCTTTTTTGGCTCTGTTTTTTCGCAAGTTAATACATTATGACCATGCTCTCCACAAAGAGAACAGATTCGCCGTTCAACTTTTAATTTACTATTTTTCTCATTGAGATGGGATTGCAGTGAGCATGTTCTACGATTGTGACCCGGCTTGCCGCAACTAGCACATGCTCGGACCATGTGATTTCATTGATGATTTATAATATAACATTAGAGGGCCAATTAATAATCAATATAACGTCCATATTTATCCAATTTATTAAAAAAATTGCAGTTATGGTTCTCCGTAGTCTTGAAGTGAAGAATGGGTGTGGCCGCAGATATAGGGTGATTGTGATGGCCAAGTATAATGTCCCAGCAGATGTTCCAGATGAACTACAAGATATCTATGTGCAAAATATGGATAAGGCTACAGCGGGTACAGGTCACATGAACCTATTTGCCTGTGATCAGAAAATAGAGCATCTGAACGATGATTTTTATGATGGTGGAAAAAATATTCCATTATCTTCAAATGATCCAGAACATTTTTTCAAAATTGGCCAAGCAACTACTGATGCAGGAACGATTGGAGTTATGGCAGGACAACTTGGATTAATTTCACAATATGCTAGAGATTATCCTAATATTCCATATCTAGTAAAATTAAACTCAAAATCTCATATGGTTAAGACTTCACAACGTGATCCAGTTTCTCAGGCAATGTGGAATTTAGATGATGTAATGGCATTGGTTTCTAACGGCGTTAATGTCGTTGGAATTGGCTATACAGTATACATCGGTAGTGAATACGAGCATGATATGCTAACCGAGGCTGCAACTTTCATCCGCCAAGCACATGATCTTGGAATGATTTCAGTGGTTTGGATGTATCCACGTGGTAAGGCAGTCGCAGATGAGATGGATGCTCAATTGATATCGGGTGCAGCAGGAGTTACAGCGTGTATTGGAGCAGATTTCGCCAAAGTAAATTATCCAAATAGTTTTGAAGGAATGGATCGATTTGAATCATTGAAAGTAGCGGTTGAAGCAGCCGGAAGAACAGGAATAATCTGCTCTGGTGGCGGTTCTCTCCCAGCCCGAGAGTTCCTAGAGCGACTTTGGGGACAAATAAATATCTCAAAATGTAGAGGTGCAGCAACTGGAAGGAATATTCATCAAAAAGGAACAGAAGAAGCAGTGCGAATGACCGCTGCCTGTGACGCAATTATTTGCCAAGGAGCCTCGGTAGCCGAAGCACTTGCAATTTTTGAAGGAAATTGATTTGCATTGATTGCATAATCAGTATTAGAAAAGAAAGCTGTGCCCCGTCACCTAACGGCCTTTTTCATTGCATTGCTCAAAGGCCTGACCCTCGGTGACAGGGCGTACTGTCCGGAAGGGTGGTGGTCTCTTGGTCATCCCAGTGGTCGCAAGAGGACCCATAACCTTCCGATGGTTTAAGTGCGTTTGCACCAAATTTCATCTCCCGAGGGATCCATTTGGCCTTCGAATTGCACTCCGCACCATTGGTATCAGATATCATAGCTGATTTTCACAGTAGCTCCACCAGATGTTGCAGGTGCGGTAGTAATTCCACCGACGCTACCCATTTGAACCCATCTATTGCTCAATCCGGTGGCGAAACGACTGACCATACAGGAGGGCAGAGACTTCGGGATCTCCATGTTGGAGGGTCTGGATTGGGATAGTAGGCCACGTTTCAACTGGCTTTGTTAAGTAGCCAACAAGAGGATTAATCCTGCCGTCATGTACTGGGTTATCCTTTTCAGCATTTACAATTGAATCATACAGATCCAATAACGGTGCTTTTCCTTGTCCTTCCTCTAGTAGTAAAATGTGCAATAGTGATTCACTGTCAACATCAAGCCCCTTGTGCTTTATCGCGTGCCCAGGTAGTCCTACATTTTCTCCAACTGGGCGGCAGATTAATGCTGGCCAGGGTTTGTAATTTTCAGATAACCAGTGGCGTGACGATGAAGAAGATAATTGCATTTGTAACCATTCAGCGGACCATGCCGACCACCAAGTGTGTGGTAATATCTGTAGTGCCTTACGCATTAAATCGATTGATACAGCAACACCACTATCCAATCTCAGTAATAACTCTCCCCAAACTGCTAGTACTGAATCTCTAGGGTGGGAGCGTGATGCTTTTGCACATTTCATGGCCAATTGCATTCTTTCCTCATCCAGATTCATTCCCAAGGGGAACATTGCTTCCAATACTTCGCAACTGAAGTGAGGTGCGTCTAACCAAATCTTACATGAATCGGAAATAATCTCGTGTAATTCTGAAGGAAATGTTTCACTTGCGAGCAGAATCGCTGCCGCCAAAAATGATTTTGCCTTTTTATCTTTGAGAAGATACTCAACTTCAATAATAGATTGATTATTACGTATGAAGTTTGATTTTAAGTAATTGATAGCATCTTCTCTCCAACCAATACCTGCCTTTTCACTAGCAGTAATCACTAGTTGATTGTCACATAGCTCAATCGGCAGAAGGTCGGCCCAACCAGTTTCTAGTTCACTAGAAATACGTTGCCAGCAGCGCAACCTATCTTGTTTTGGAGATGAAATCCAAGCAGCAAGGGGATTTTTCCTTTCAATAGAGTTTGCATAATCGGCATCGCCCTCTGGTAGAGAATCAATTGCTTTCCAAATCTGGGAACTTGTTTCGATATCTTTCTCAACCGTAAAGGCATTCTCAATCGCCTTTCCATCTAAATACAGGCTAAGTTCTTCAGCATTTGCGGGTATTAATTTACTTGTGTGGGTTGATTTTGAAGTTCGCTTATTACCGGCTAGTGAAAGCGGTAGTATTATTCCTCTTTCGATTTGTAAATTAACCCGAGACATTCCATCGCCCTTGAATAAAAGTAAATTGGAGTTCGACAATTCGGAAAATTCACCCTTGGTAGTAATTAATATTCTACAGTTGCCACTTGCCATCACTCTCCTTAGAAGAGTTAGATTCCCCTGAATCGGCCAATTCCATTCTCCAACAAATTGTGTTGGTTGGGATAGCACCCAGTTGTAAATGCAAAGCCCGCCCTTTTCAGAAACGCCACCTAATTCAATACGCTGGACATTATTTTCACTCCATTCCACTTCACCAAAGTCTGCCAATATTTCTCTCTTCACTGAAATAGAGGGACTTGAACCATTATTGGTCGTGTAGTATTGATGGAGTAAATTCCATTTCTCATCTAATCTATTAACATCTAATCGAGGGTGTCTATGAATCAACCACTCCCGGAGAATCTCAATGGGTAGTAATCGAATGGAACCGGATTCTCTCAATTCACCGATCACAATTGCATCTTTAGATAGAGAGGACAGTGCTAATCCGCGCAAAAGATGAGATGAAAGATGTCCATGAATCCCTAGCGGTGGTGAAATTTCAATATCGCTAGGAGTGAGGCCCAGGACATATTCTCCATTGCCTAATATTGGAGGCAACTGTGAGTGATTGGTGGGTGGCTTAAGCCATGTTCCTTCAGTAATATTCCATGGTTTTGAATTTTCTAGAAGCCTTGCACTGACCAATCCGATCTTTCTACTTTGTTGAGACCAATCAACCAATGTTCCAGTATCGGTTTTTATGGGTGGGTCAACTTGTTGCAAGGAATCAATATCAAACCAAATAATATCATTTCCTCGTGTTACAGCCCAACGCCCCCCTTCATTTCCATTGGAATCGCCAGAGGGTGTAGAGTCTCTCAAATTCACCTCATCTGGCAGGTGGATCAGTGGAGGGAGCGGGTCATTCACATAACCAAGTAGCAGGGTAGAGTCATCGCGTGATAACAAGATTATTTCTCCACCAGCAGGGATCTCTTTGACATATTTACTAATTCTGTGTACTGAATCTTGCTGTAACCGCTCCTTTCCAATGGTTGTCATACGATGTACTGCGCCTCTTATTCCTGACTGGTCTTCCCTGATGACATCTCCACTATCACGGAGCTGCCTGAGGGCAAGTGATGCGTGTGGCATTCTCATCTCTAATTGTTCGCTAATATCTGAGACGGTGCCGCCGCCATCGCTCAACCAGTCTAATATTCGGCGTTGATATCCGCTACGAATACGCCCTTTAGACACAACATGTCACCTATACTAGGCTCAGCGGCCACTCTTACATATTCTTTGCCCTTTATTTAACTAACTTATTACATTAAGTTACATATTTCCACTGGAGAAGTGTACTCTTACTTACTTATTACATTTTGTAGTGCGGAAATTGCACTGAATTATGTATTCAATTGTAACCATATCAACCAATGTCGGGAAAATGGTTATATGAGTGGCCTCGGTCATTGGGTATACTGGCCATCGTCCAAAGCGAATCAGCCAATTGACAGGAGGGAAAAACAAATGAAAACAACTAGAATTAGAGAGAAGATCAAGAAGTTCTTAGGCGACCGACCACGCAACACTGCAGAAATTCTTGAGCACATAAATAGTACAATGCGTCATGGTACTACCAGCCAACAACTTGGTAATGTTCTATCAAAGGATAAGGATATTGTCAAAGTCGGATATATCAAGCGTTCCGGAATTCTTTCTGGTGGATATGATATTTGTGAATGGGCAACTCGTAATTGGGTTTCCTCCAATTGCCCAGAATGGATTGAAGGCACAGCTATCATTATCGATAACAATGGTCATATCACTACCGGTTCAGAATCTTTGAACAAGTATTGAATCAATTCCGATTTATTTAACGGTGCTTTAGTTTGCACTGTCGTATATCTCTCTCCATCGGAAAACCATCCATTTAATGTAAATACTTGCGATGCACTCAAAGGCTTTGTTTTTTCACATTAGTATGTGGAAGATAAAGCGACCAACCGTTGTTGCTTAGTCGGTGGAACTTTTGACCGCTTCCACGCAGGGCATAAATTGCTATTGGAAGGTGCTTGCCGCAATAGTGTGCGCGTTGAGGTTCATTTAACCAATGACAATATAGCTTCTATCAAATCTCCTTACGTTCAATCATTTGATACTAGGTTGGAATCAATTATTGCATGGGCTGATGAATATGGCGATTGCCCTGTGACAATCCATGAATTGGATGATGAAATGGGGCCAGCTCCTACTCATCCAAGCGCAGATGCAATTGTAGCAACTATTGAAACCCGCGCAATGTGTGAAATAATTAATGAAATGCGAGTAAATGATGAACTCGAACCACTCCGCATCATTGAAATCCCTCATTTAATGGATGGTGCTGGTGAGATAGTTTCCTCAACCAGAATCCGTAATGGAATGATTGACCAAGATGGTAATCCATGGATTAGTGAAGAGCAATTAGAATCTACTTTGAAAATGGCTAAATCATTGGATAAGGAATTGAAAATACCAATGGGGGAATTATTTATGGGTCCAGAAGATGATCCTGAAGTTGCAATGCTAGCAACATTAGATGCTTTACCAAATCCACGCGGAACTATAGTTGCAGTGGGTGATGTAACTGTCAAAACTCTGCTAGACATAGGGCTTACACCAGAGATCGCAATAATTGATGGCTTAACCAAAAGGGAGAAATTAGCGAAAGAGGATTGTGTAAATACGACAGTATTCGCTCAGACTCTAACAGCAAATAATCCCCCTGGACTACTAACACCTTCGCTTAGGGTTGCAATAGAAAATGCAATTTATTCCGATGAATCAGTAGTCATCGAAGTAGATGGTGAAGAGGATTTAGCGCCCATATAGATTCATTTAGTCGCGCCATTGGGGACGGTTGTATTGTATGGACAACCAAGACTCGGAGTTGTAATGAGAGTTACCGATGTTGCTGCAAAAGAGAGATGTAGAGATTTACTATCTATGTTCGAGATAATCTAATGGAGGTGAAAATATGCTTGTTACAATTACAGTTTGTGTCCGAGATGGAGTGCAATGGATTGATGGTTGTCTACAAGCATTGCTCAATCAATCATATCGGCCCTTAGAGATCATTGCAGTGGATGACGGTTCATCCGACCAATCTTGCGAGACATTACTCAAATGGCACGATCCAGAAGGGAAAAATGGAATTCCTGTTAGGGTAATGTCACAAAACGCACTCGGATTGTCGGCTGGTAGAAGATTAGCAGTTGAAAATGCCAAAGGAGACTGGGTAGCGATTACGGATATTGACGTTCGTCCGGAGAGAGACTGGATTTCAAATTTAGTCGCAGAATCAAATCCAGTTAGTGCCAATGAAAAGGTTGTAGCGGTTACAGGGCGAACTATTTTCGAATCAGCAGACGATGTAGTGAGCTTAGTTCGTTCCGTTGAGATCGCACAGAAATATCGTTCACGTCCGCGACGTACATCACTTGCAAATGGTCCATGTTCAATGTTTAATCGCGAAGCCTTGCTCAATGTTGGAAGTTTTGACCCATTGTGGTATCATGCAGAAGACATGGAAGTAAGCCTAAAATTAATTGAGTAGGGTGGTACTATTGTTTACGCACCAGATGCAATTGTAAGCCATGTTGCTGAAACCGGTCATAAGCGATTCCTTGGCAAGAGGCGAAGAGATGCTCGCGGACATTTGAGAATCGTTCGCAAATATCCAAGAAGAAAAAGAGTTGGCCCTGGTTTTGATTTCATAGGTTCTTCGAAGATGGTGCTGGCAATAGCTCCATTGTGGATAGCAGCAATCGTTTCAGGATTGCCATTTATTTACAATTTCTATCTCAATCCGGAATATTCTTGGCAAGTAGCTCAACACTGGTGGCAGACAAGATTCCTTCTGATCTCACTAGCATTGCTACTTGTTCATGAGTTAGTACTGTGGAGAGGTCCACTAGGAGTGGTCAATCGTGGAGCGATTAGAAGCAGCCCGAGAAGAATTCCTATTGCAATCTTCAAAGTGAGAAGATTAACCTTTAGTTGGTCTATTGCATTATGGCAGGGTATCCTGTTAGGAATTTCTGATGCGATCCGCGGTAAAAACGGTCATTGAACATTCAACGGCGTCCTCTTCCGCCACCACGAGAACCGCCGCCACCCCGAGAACCGCCGCCACCACGAGAGCCGCCACCGCCACGGGAACTTCCGCCACGAGAACTTCCACCGCCACGAGAACTTCCACCGCGGGAACTTCTACCACTAGATTTCCTACTAGGCGCTGGTGGGTTGTGAGATTGACCATGGCCCCCATGACCTCCATGGTGTCCATCATTATATCCGTCATTGTATCCGTATCCACCGCGATTGTATCTCCATCTGTTGTACCAGCCGCCACCGCCGCCACCGCCATAATATACGTTGCCGCCGCCACCGCGACCTACTAGTAAAATTATCAATAAAAAGAATCCACCAACTGCTAAGCACCCGATGATAGGAATAATATCTCCATCCCATTCCACATTTTCATAATTCGTGGAGCCGGTATTAGTTTGATCTTCAGGTGGGTAAACATAGCCATCATTTTCATACCAGAACTCATCAACAGCAGTGACGAGGTCATCTGTAATGGTGAGAAGTAATTGTGTCCACTCACCAGCATCGTTACTAGCATCAGAGGTTGCTCCGACGCTATTAAAAACCCAATATTCTTCCCAAAAATTACCCGTTACAAACCACCAGTTTGAATCATCACTGGATTGATTGATTGAGAGGACAACCAAGATCCCATCTTGCCATTCTTGGTCTCCAACGGCCCACTCATCGAATAATATCTCTGAGAATTCTTTTAGTTCCATCATTGGTTCATCCATAGTTTCGTTGGTAGTTTCATTACCGGTGCCGTTGTTAGTTTCATTACCGGTGCCGTTGTTAGTTTCATTACCGGTGCCGTTGTTAGTTTCATTACC
>JAACCR010000054.1 GCA_009937205.1 Methanobacteriota archaeon
GGCATGCAAGTAGCAATTGATAACTCCAAAATTAATTCAAAACGTCGATTGTTTATGACGGCTACAGAGAGAATACAAACTCCAAGAATTAAAAGGAAGCTTGAAAGTGCAAAACAAGATTATTTTTCAATGGATGATGAGGAAAAGTATGGTACTATCTTTCACTCCCTAACATTCGGCAAAGCGATTAAGCAAAAAATCATTGCAGATTATCAAATAATTCTTGCATCGTGTAATTACAATGATTCTGATGTAGATGCACTTTATAATGCTGCGGAAATCAGTGGCATAAGCGAGAAAGAGTGGCCCTTAACAGTTCTTGAAGCGTATCAGGCACTTTTCATTAGTAAGTTACTTCTTGAAGATAAGATCAGCAAAACTCTAACATTCCAAAACTCTGTTGCTAGAGCACAGGCCTTCGCATTTTTGTTACAACAAATAGTTCCTTCAGAAATATCATGTGATTCGATATGGGGTGCGGAAGGTATCGCTAACCGAAGAGAGAAAAAGTCGCAATTCAGTTTGGCAGAAAAAGCAGTTCTCTCAAATGTACGTTGTCTATCTGAAGGGGTCGATTTACCAATGATAGATTCGGTGGTATTTTGTGATGATCGCAGTTCTCCAATCGATTTAATTCAAGCAGTGGGCAGAGCGCTAAGAAAGAAGCCCGGTGAAGATAAAATTGCTTCTATACTAATTCCTATGCCAATACCTTCAGAAGTTGAAACATTGGATGATATTGATTGGGATAATGTACCTGGAATGACCACATTTCACTATGTTCTCCAAGCATTGAGAGACCAAGATGAGATATTGAATCACGAAATCGATGATATTATTTTCCAAGGCCAAAGAGGAAAACTACCCCCAAGGCCAAAGAGTGGCGGCAAGATAGATCATGTGATGATCTTGCCAGAAAAAATGAAAATTGATATACATGACATGTGGGGGAAAATTGCATTTCGAATATCCGATGCTAATTTCCGTAAAGAAGGAGAGAAGTCCATTTTCGGTGAGCTCGGTAAAATTAAAGGAGATAGAAAATCCAAACATAAAACAATGTTTCCTAATTTCGGAGATTATAATGTTCAAAAGGGAATGAAAGATGAGTGCTTGGAAGTAATTGCACAATTATCTGATGATAAAAAACCGATTTCAAGATCAACACTTGGGGAGTATGCTTCTTCTAATGGTAACAATACTGCATCAATGCTCGTATCAATTGGGGCAGTGGAAGAAACAGAAGGAAATAAAGTAATGATTACATCTATTGGATTGGGATTAAAAGCTCATCCAGAGCAATGGAATAATGTTGTAATAAACCAAGCGTTAATATTTTCCAAGAATCAAATTGAACCCTATCGTCTAATTCTTAACGTGCTATTGAAGTATGGACAGCTTAATTATCATGAGTATCTTCTGGGAATTAGTCAGATAGAAGTTATCGGTAGAAAACTAAACCATAAACAGATTAAGAAAACAATTAGTTATTTGAGGAATAAATATCCACATGGATTAAGTAGAATTCCAGATAATAAGCATGACGATGTTATTACCGAACTTGAAAGAAACAGAATTGAAGTTAATGTTGAAAAGAAAGACATATGGTCAGCAAAAACTACTCAAAAAAACAAGTGGGGATATCTGAAAAGTTGTTTGGAATTATTTCCCTGTATTATAATAGATAAAGATTGGATCAGAGTTAAGGATGGACAAGAAGATGAATTGAAACTATTGCTTATCAACTCCAAACCCGCAGTGGCAAAGACATATGGTACATCCAGTTCGATTTGGTATACTCCTGTATTAAAAGCAGATGATGCTAATGATGATGATGATGATGATGATTTCGACCTTTTATAATTAGAGTGATTGTTAATTATCGATTCACTTTCACTTTTTATTCATCCGACCCTTGCTAAATGATAATTAACCATCGTCCTTGAAATTATATTATCATAGTGATATATGCAGGTGGATAATTGATGGCAAATATTCAACCTATACAATATTCTGTTAAGGCTAAAAAACATAGTGCCCCTTATCAAATGCACAAGTACTATGCAAGAAGGCCATACAATGTTTTTAGAAATTTAATAGAGCATTATTCTAAGCCAGGAGATTTGATTCTGGATTGCTTTTGTGGTGGAGGTGTGACGCTACTGGAAGGCTTAATTGTTGACCGTAAAATAATTGCCGTTGATCTAAACCCACTAGCGACTTTCATTACAAAAATGCAAGTACAACAAATTGACATAGATTCATTGAAGAAATATTTCAGTGAATTCCACAAAATATGCGAGAACGAATATAGTAAATATTACTTTCAAAACACTCCCGATGGAGAACAAGAAGTAGATTGGGTAGAGTACATTTATGAGGTCGAGTGTCCAAAGTGTGAATCATCAATATTACTCTCAGAAGAAAATAAAGTTCGAAATGGTTATTACACTTGTAATAATTCCAAATGTGAAAGTAACTTAACTCAAAAAGGGCTTAAGCGAACCGATTGTCGACCCATATCGATAGCGCCTTCAAGGATTAGTTATTCATTAGAGAATGATACTAAAAAATTGCACAACTTATCAGAGGATGAGAAAATAATAATTTCACAACCAAAGTATGACTATACAATACCTGCTGGTTTACAGGAGATTGATATTGAAGTTCCTTCAAATTGGGACAGATGGTATGAAGATTGTTTACCACAGAAAGGAGTACATAGATTTCCGGATTTTTTTACAGAGAAAAACTATTTCATCAACGTAATGATTTTCAATAAGATACTCGCAATGGAAAAATCTCAATTTAGAGATATACTTTATTTCACTTTTAGTTCATCTTTGAGATATACCAACAAGATGTCTAGAGTTGTTCAAAACTGGGAAGGAGGAAACCCAACATGTATGGATAAACATGCATATTGGTTGCCAAACATTTTTGTTGAAACAAATATTTTACATTACTTAAAGCAGCGAATGGGAAGTGTGGTTAAGGGAATGAAATACATCCAAGAAACGATACCAAGCAACAAAAAAGAGGCCAATTCATTCGAAGAAATCATCGAGGATGGCGATTATATGATACTAAATCAGAGTTCTAGCCAACTCCCTATCCCTTCGGAATCGATAAGCGCAGTTATCACAGATCCACCTTATGGAAGTAATGTTCAGTATGGCGAATTGTCCGCATTTTGGAATGTTTGGTTGATGCAATATTCGGGCCTTGATAACTTCCAATATTTGACCGAAGAAGCAGTATCAAATCGGAAACTGAAGAAGATAAAAGGGAAAAATTCACAACATTATGAGGACATGTTGTTTTCAATCTTTTCTGAAGCAAACCGAGTCCTGAAACCAAATGGATATCTTGTATTTACTTTCAACAATAAGGATATTGACATTTGGGTTCGGATGCTTAGAGCAGTAGTGAAATCAGGCTTTATTTTACCCCGAGATGGACTAATTTACCAAACATACATCAAAGGCTATGAAAATACAGCTCATTTGAAATCAGAAGGAAATATCCAAGGAGATTATATTTATTCATTCATCAAAGGCAGTATTGCATATTCTGAAGATATTGACCTTAATTTATTCGAAAGCGAATTAACTCAGACCATTCATGGGTGTATAGAAAAATTATTCTTACAAAAATCAGAATATAATACTCCAACCCTCTATCAGCATATTTTCAGTGAAATTGTCACGATGCTAATGAAGTATCTTCATGCTGAACAGTATGTTGAAGAAAAAATAGGTACTAAACTTACAAAAACTTCAATCGATACAATTCTCGGGCTAGTGCTCAATAACAATGACAACATATGGACTTTAAAGGATGGTGATTAATTTGACCTCAATAAAAAATCAATATCATCCATATGAAAATAATGAATTGGGGCAATATATCCAGTCTCTTGAGAATCGATATCAAATAACTGATGAAATTAATTTCTTTAGTCAATTAGTCAACTTTTCCAAAAATGTTGATGCCCCTTATCATCGTTGGTTTAAGTACAGGGAAGGTTTTTCTCACACTCTTGTTTCGGAATTGATAAAGAGAAGTGAGATTACTTCTGACGAATACATAATCGATCCTTTTTGTGGTAGTGGCACAACAGTTTTGGAAGCTAAAAAGTTAGGTTTTTCCGGTTTGGGCATTGATATCAACCCGATGTCTACATTTACTTCTCTAGTAAAATGTAGGACTTATGACGATAGTGAAATTCAAGAAATAGAACAATACTTAGAAGAAATTAAGGAACTCAGTATCGAAGAAATAATAGAAGATGAAACACAAGAAAAATATGCAATATGTGATAAATTTTTTAGCCCTAATAATTTTCAACAATTATTGAGAATACGCCAAGTACTGAATTCCTTGGATACAACCGGTAAGATTTCTGACTTTTTTCTTTGCGGTTATCTTTGTATCATTGAAGAAGTTTCAGATAGAAAAAGAGATGGTAATGGTTTGAGAAAGAGAACTTCTAAAGTTACAGATGTTCTGAATCATTATGATGAAAAAATCAAACTAATGTTAAATGATATAAAAGGTAAAGGACTTAAAGAAATTCTCTTTTCAGACGTCAAATCCGGAAACGCTACCGATATGACCGTAATTTGCAGCAAATTAATTAATTCAGAAACCACACCAGGTGCTATCATTTATTCCCCTCCTTATCCTAATTCATTTGATTACTTTGAATCCTACAAAATGGAATTGTATCTCGGAGATTTTATTGAGAGTAGTAGTGATTTGGCAGATCTAAGAAAACAAGCGATTCATTCCTTTGTTCGTCCCGGTGTGAATTTGAAACAAACTCCGGAATACATCAATTGGATGAGTCGAGAGATTGAATATGCAATACCAGCAAAAGAAGAAAGAACCGGTAAAAAAGACACTCGTACTCGTAAAGTTCCTGCTATGATCATAGGTTATTTTGCTGATATGGAGGAAGTGATCAAACAAAGTTCACAAACCCTAAGTGAAGGGAAAAAATGCTACATTGTTGTAGATCAAAGTGCGTATCTTGGAAAAATTGTACCTACAGATTTATTCCTTGCCGAAATTGCCGAAAATCATGGATTTAGTGTAGAGGAGATAATTGTGTGCAGAACGGCAAGAACCTCACCACAACAATTGAAATTATACCCTTACTTAAACGACCTTCTACGGGAAAGTATCGTAGTTTTGAAAAGACTTGCATAGAAAAACTCATCTTCCCCAGAAATGGTTTTTCTTTCTGTGTAATTTGATTAACTGTTCAAAAATTTCCTGTTCTTTAGGATCTAATTCTATATTCTTTAATCGCTTTGCATGAGATTCAGGAACATCGACATAGAATTCATCCAATTCCTCAATATGTCTTCCAACGGTTGGCCCATGGACTGCAACAGCTAATTCATCGCCAGTAGAGCCTTCTTTGACATCATCTCCATCACGCGTCCGCAATGATTTAATTTGACCAACAGGAGTTCCATCTAATTTCATAATTTTCTGACCGATGTGAACTCGTCCACCAACAACTCTCATTCCGACAATCGCTGGCCCTTTCGCTCTAAACGTGTGATCCCTGAGGTAGAGGAGTTGTCCTGGATAAACCAAGGATTCTCTCAATTCAGCCTCAATCTCAGCCTGTAATTTCTCTCTCCACTCTTCATATTCATCTAAGACATGGTAAATTATCTCACCACTGATGAAGTTAATTTCAGAGTCTCCCGATTTTAAACCATCAGTTACTTCAGAATTTGCTTTGGTAGAAAAACCTAAAATTATTTTGTATAATGGGTCTTGAGCACTCTGTGCCATCAAAATATCTTTTTTATTTACTACTCCAACCGTTGCTCTGCGAACAGGAATCTTCAATTTGAACAATTCAAATGCAAGTGCTTCTAAACCACCAACAGTATCAGCCTTGATGACAATTCCTTTCTTTTCTTCTTCAGCATCTTGACAAGGACCTTCCTCTTTGACGTGGGTCTTGAAGTCAGTTCGAGAGAATACTTCACTACATTGAGTACACATAATTGGCATTTGATTGAAAACACCTCTCCATTCATCCCGTATTGCTTGCTTAGCAATTTTTATCTCTTCTTCTGTATTTGCGATATGAAGAGTAGTTCCAGGAATTGTACCTTCCATATTAGGTGCAACAATTTTGACTCCACAAGCAGCCTCCACGCCATCATAATTGACCCAACGCTTACCTGCGTCACGCATTTCAGACATGCCCTTAGGACGCTTCAATCCCTTGATATGTGTTTGATATGGACCATCAGGACGAGCCAGCATAATCTTGTCTCCAACCTTTAATCCACCACGGTAAAGAATGATATCAATGGTTTTGCCCATTCCTATCTCTTCTCTAACCTCAAGCACAGTGGCTTGGGTTGAGCCCAATGTATCAGTTAATCTCTCCTCTAAGAACCTCTCAGCCAAACCAACAGTGACCGTCAATAAATCTTGAAGTCCTTCTCCTTCTTTAGCGCTCATAGGAACTAGTGCAACGTTATTACGGAAATCTTTGATCAGGTCGTATCTTTCAATATTGAAACCATGTTCAGCAAACTGTCCAAGCAATTTCCAATATCTAGCTTCAAATAAATCTGTTACATCACTGCGTTGATTTTTTGACGATTCAATAAAAGAACGGCCCTTTTCACACATCCATCCATGAATCCGATCTATTTGGTTACCAGCGATTACAAAGGGAGTTTTTGAATCTCGTAATACCTTCAAAGATTCAATAGTCTGCGGTTGTAACCCTTCCATGATATCTATGACCAGTATTGCGATATCAGATACTGAACCACCTCTATTACGAAGTGAAACGAATGAATGATGGCCAGGAGTGTCAATAAAAAGTAATCCCGGTGACTTGAATTTATTACCCTGCATCATCTCTGAACAGGTTTCATTGAGAATGTCTGCTGGAACTTCAGTAGCACCAATATGCTGAGTAATTCCTCCAGCCTCTCTATCCATGACACTAGCTTGACGCTCACTGCCGATAGAGCGAACTAAATCTAAAACGCTGGTTTTACCATGGTCAACATGGCCTAAAACAGAAACGATTGGTTGACGGTTATGACCTTTCTCAACTTCTTCAACCACTTGCTCAGCGGTATCAGGCTCAAGTGAATCAGAGTTATCCTGCTCTTCCGTCATATTCCTCACCGTCCGTCCAGCAGGTGGTTGAGCTGGTTTGTTTCACTCGTAGACCCAAGCGCCCATCAAGTTGTCCCATTGCATGAGACCTTCAGGGAACCAAAGATTGAGTTCAAACGCAGCAGTTTCAGCAGCATCAGAGCCATGAATCATATTGTAACCCATGTCCATGCCAAAGTCACCTCGAATAGTTCCAGGTGCTGCTTCACGTCCATTAGTTGCACCGATTAAGGTACGAGCAACAGCGATTGCATCAACGCCAGTCCAAGCCATACAGACTACAGGTCCAGATGTTACGAACTTGATCAATCCAGGGTAGAATGGGCGTTCTGCGTGACATTCATAGTGTGTTTCAGCGGTTTCCTTACTTGGAACAACAGATTTCAGTGCGACCAGTTTCAGTCCTTTACGCTCAAATCGTCCGATAATTTCTCCAACAAGTCCACGTTGTACTCCGTCAGGTTTGATCATGATGTATGTAGTCTCCATAGTGTTCACCAAAGCGAGCCACCAGCGGCTCCTTTAAAACCAAATCCCTCAATGAAACTTGAATTAACATTACAATAACATATATTGATGCAATTGTTGGCAACAGTGTCCCAAAGGGACTGCTGGGTAATAATCTCAGAGAGAGAAATCAATTACTGCCCTTGACAAAGTGGCGTGTCCACTTTACCTTGCGGCTATTTCTCTTCAGTTTGATCATGTTCTTACGGGCCTTGGAGTTCTTGAACCACATGATGCTTCCATCACGTCGAATAAACATCATTCCAGTCCCAGGTTCGATTTCCTCGCCAGAGAAAGTACAAATTCTGCGTTCAGGCATAATATTCACCGTCCTCCAATCTTACGGGCCTCGCGACCTGTATCCTTGAGCATCAATAAATCGCCAACGCGAATTGGGCCCAATACATTTCGAGTAATGATGCGACCCACGTCACGTGGGTTTGGCGCATCGTTGACACGGACCTTGACTTGAGTAGCTTCTCCGGTCATACCTGTACGACCGACAATTTCTACTACTTCAGCAGGCCATCCACCTAGTTCTTCGCTCATAATTTCCATCTCCTAATATAATGGACTCACGCCTTTAAGGCTGCGATGAGCTCTACAACTTCGTTGAATTTTTCTTGTGCACCTTTGGTGATTTCCATAACAGCAATTGATGCTGCTTGAACACCTTTTGGAAGGTTTGCTTCCTGTGCAAGGAATTCTTGAGAAGGAACATATCCGTATGGGATTCCTTTCTCTTCACAAATTAGAGGAATGTGAGCCAATAGTTCTGGTGGGTTCACATCTTCTGCAAGAATGATGAATTGAGCGGTTCCGCGCTCAGCCGTCTTAGTCACTTCATTGCTGCCTCTTTTTAGGCGGCCGTTTGTGTTTGCAGTAATCATCTCGTAGATTTTATCAGAGACTTCGCTTGGGGTTTCAAATTTTACGTGTACATTCATTGGATATCACTCCGTCCTCATGTAAGGCAGTCTTGCGCCTATACTCACATATTAAAGCGCGACGGTTAAGACAATAAACCAAATCCCGGTACTAATTACCTAATAAATGTCCTTAAAGAGATGCACTAGGCCTAATTTTTCCATTCTAATGTTTCCATTAATTGGTTGACTCCACGTGCTAAAGCAGGTCCGCCGGAGATGACATCTCTAGGGTTGGATAAACTACCAGTAGCATGCACTCCGTCAACATATCTTAGTAATCTGGCAATTGCACCACCGGTGAATAATCCATGCGAACATGCAGCGTGAACTTCGATTGCTCCTTGACTTCGTAGTGCTTCAGCTGCACGACAAATTGTGCCGCCGGTAGCGATCATATCATCGACAATTGCAACCTTCTTGCCATCAACATCCAAATCCTTTGCCTTGTGAATAATCGTATGAGCGTCTATTCGAGTCTTTTCTAGATAACTAAATTGGCAATCGATGGTTCTTGCAACTTCACTGGCCCTCTCAATCGCACCTTTATCCGGTGACAAGATGAAATCAGGTGCTACAGTCTCTTGTAAATGCTTAGCGAGTTCAGGCATTGCAGAAGTAAATGCTACAGGAACTGGCAAATCTTCCAGTACCTTAGGGGCATGTAAATCAAAAACAACAATCCCATCACAACGAGATGCCATTAATTGGCCGATAGCACGTGCAGAAATTGCTTCCCCGGGTTTGAATCTCTTATCTTGTCTAGAATATCCGAAGTATGGTATTGCAAGAAGGATTCCTGGGCCAACATCAGGTAATTGTTGAGGTCCGATTTCTCGGAGGTTTTCCATCTTGCCACTTCGGACATCATTGATCGCCTCCAACATTAGTAATGTTTCAATAATCCCAGCATCAGGAAATGTGTTGGAAACTAATACTACTGGTTCACTTCGCACATCATCTATTATTTCTTCAGGAATGCGAGTATAGCCCTCAGTGTCAGGAAAACGCCTGGTTTCAAGACTATGATTAGTCCATCCCAATGCTTCAGCAAGTTGGGTCGCAAGCAACCTCGAATTACTTCCGGATAGGACTACCATGGGTGCTGCCTCATGTATGGGTGAGCGTCGCCCCTTCATGTTCTTTACTTCTAAAATTAAAATCAGATAAGGATTGAAATGACAATAATAAATGAAATTTGGTGCGCGAGGCCGGACTTGCACCTGCGCCCTCCCGGTTATCAGCCGGGTGCTCCAACCGACTAAGCTACCCGCGCTTGGGTAATTCCGCCGACTCGCAACCCCGTCATAAGAGTGACGGAATAACAATACTGTGATGTCATTCGCTGTCAAGGCGAATCATATGGCGTTTTTGCCACATTCACTCTTCTTCTAAAGCATTGATTGTAATGTATGAAGGTAAGTTCAATACTTTACCAAATGTTCGCGATAATACGACTTCGTCAAGTTTGTCTCTTGTACGTGAAAAGGCAGTGATCGGGATTCGTATAAACGAATCAACGCCGAATTCTTTCTGTACTGCGATTCTGGTTCGAACAATTACGCCTTTGTAGGTTCGCTTAACTTTGAACAAATCAGTGATGACTCCAATTTCGTCACCTTGATTGTCTAGTACTGCTCTATCTAGCATTTCATCAGGTGCATACAATTTTTCATCAATTCGCACTGTGTTTCTCCATCTGCGTTGTAACTCACGCATTGACTTTGAAAGCCTTACAGTTCCATCGTTACGGATACTGTGCACTAGCTCCTTTGGTAGTGGAGCAAGTTCTGCAGGCTTGCGCATGTATTCTCCTGCAACATCAGAATCGACTTGGATCCTCATAGATTGCACTCTGGCTTCGTTAGGATGATGTCGTTCTCCGACGATCGTCCCAACCTTCTTATCGTTCACATATACATCTCTTTGGAGTAACTCCTGGATGTCGTATTTGTCTTTTGGCATTTTTCCCATCTCCTTGCTCCGGTGTAGTCCGGCTTACTTAATGCTCGTTCGTGGGGGGTCTTATACTCTTTGCACATCTAAAAACGATTTTCAATTGGAATGTCGTATAATTTATTCCTAATTCAATTGAAAAAACGATATTAATTCAATTTTGACTGATGTCGTATAATTAATTATGCAATAGGAATTAAGGCATATTTGTCAGATGTGCAGGGTGGATTAATTTCAATTATGTTTGTATAGAGATTTGTCTTTAATAGTGTTAAATCAATCGTTTACTAATTGGAAAGTCATTATTTTCGTAGGCGGTACTGGCAGGTTATTCCAGATCGAGATAACGATCAATTTTTTACAGCTTGGAATTAGATATTCAGTGTCGAAATGCGACACATATTTGATATAATTTTTCAATTGAAAATTAGATTTTGCAATTGAAGTTTTAAAGTATTGTATGCATCCCTATTAAATTATCCTTGCCAGTTATGATGTCAGCATGGTTGCTTTCAAATGATGAGGGCTACTGGGTAGAATATGGCAACCCCAGTCGTTCATCTTCGTGGCAGCGATAGTAGCCTAGGCAGGGCAACCATCACTCGTCTGCTTCGTACAGATGCTAAGATAGTAATTCCAACTGCGGATTATCAATGGGCCACAGAGATGTATTCTACAGAATTAATTTATTCAAAATCACAATTTTTGAAATCGGAAGAAACAACGATTACAGATGGTCATAGAGTCGTTTTGTTGGGCCTAGGGCCTTATTTAGATGATCTGGAACAATCCTCAATTGGTGCAGATGGTAGTGAAACGATCCTGGTAACTGCTGGTTTTGATAAGACTGAAATAGATTCTAGTGAAGTGGATTCGCATCTGATAATTAATCACATGCTTCCAAGTTCTTTCGACGATTCTTGGTGCCACCCAATACTTCAAAACTGGTATGCTGCGATAAAAAACAATGATACCATCGTATCTGATTCACGTCCAAGACATTGGTGGGTTTCAGAAATGGATGTAGCCGACTCCATCGTAAGAATACTAGTAAGTGAACAACCATTCCCTAAAATTGCCAACATTTCTGGAAGGAGAGCATGGTCTGATAATCAAACGGTAGAGGAGATGAGAATCTTGTTTTCAAGGACTATGGCAGGAAAGAGCGGGGAGTTTTCGGCACAACACCTTACTACTCCTTCATCTCCAAAGATTGAGGTTGAAACATTGAGTGGAGTTAGTGAAGAACAGTTCTCACGACCAGATTTGGAATCTATTCACCAAGTATTAGTTGAATGTGATGGGGATGGTTGGAGGCCACTAATGCCAATTCGTAGTGCATTAATGGTGTTTCTAATTGGGGCAATCGAACAATGATGATGAGATAGTTAATTTGCTGTGGATGTTTCAATTAATACATGGCAAAACTGATTGATGTCAATGATGAACGCGGCGAAAGGATGAGTCCAACACTGCCAGAGGGAATGAAGAACCTGATGATCGACATAGATGGAACAGTTTGTGAAGATGTTCCGAATGAAGAACCGTGGCGCATGGAGTCAGCCGAATTGTATGAAGGGGTTGTGGAAATTATCAATGGCTGGTATGGGGAAGGACACATCATAACGTTCTTCACAAGTCGATTAAGCGAGCATTCCGAAGTTACTGAAGCATGGTTGGATAAACATGGATTTCAGTATCACGGAGTTCTTTACAATAAACCAAGAGGCGGAAACTATCATTGGATTGACAATCACACTGTTAGAGCTACAAGATTTGAAGGTAAATTTACAAATTTTGTTAAGAAAACATTAGAGGTTGAAGTATTTGAGGAATGAGGCAAAGGCGAAGGACTCATGTCTTTGGCATTACTGGCATTGGTTGTGATGGCACGTCGTTGGTTCTCAAATTCCTATGCTGAGGCGGCAGGAAGATTTGCAATTGCCTGCCAAGATTTGACCTCTGCAGGACATAATGTAACTCACCAACGTTTGAAACTTGGAATGAAAGGTCCAGAGGCGGAGGAGTTAGCGATAGATATCGCAGTAATTGGTTCATTAGATTGTGGAAAGGCCATCATTTCAAGCAGTGGAGTGCATGGTGTTGAAGGCTACCCTGGTTCTGCAATTCAGTTGTCTATTATGGACAAATTGGCAAAATCAGAACCTTTTGCGGATCATGCCGTAATTTTCATTCACGCAGTCAATCCCTATGGAATGGCTTGGTGGAGACGATTTAATGAGAATAATGTTGATTTAAACAGAAATTTCCTTCGCTTAGATGAACTGTATAGTGGAGTTCCCGATGGATATGAAGAGGTTAAGGATTTCATTAATCCAAAGACAGTTCCTAAGAAGAATGAATACTCATTCAATATTCGGGCCCTACTATTGATTTTGAAACATGGTTTTTCTAATCTTAAACAAGCTGTAGCAGAAGGGCAATATAAGTATCCAACAGCGATTCAGTATGGCGGTTCAAAGTTAGAACAAGGACCTTCTATGCTGATAGATTGGCTCAATACCAATCTCGTTCCGGTCAAACAGATATTTGCTATCGACCACCATACAGGGCTAGGTCCAAGTGGCCATGATACACTATTACTGCCACTTGAATTAAGAGAGAACGACTTCGATAGGTTTGTAGAATTACAACAATTATTTCCTGGCCACATAGAATTATTGGATGCTAAAAGCGGTGTTGGATATGAGATAAAAGGAGATATTCATCAAGGTTTAGTCAATCGTTTTCCCAATATTTCTTGGACATATTTAACACAAGAATTTGGTACCTTCAAACCAACCAAAGTAATCAGAGCAAATAGGGATGAAAACCGCTGGACACAATGGGGCGACTATGTCGACGAGGCTGGTGCAAAGTCTCATTGGAGCAGACTGAGGTTACTTAGAGTGTTTAATCCGAATGATGCAAACTGGCAAAATAAAATAATCACAAGGGGCAACACTGTGTTTGAAAGTGCAACTCAATATCTATTAACTCAGAAAGATAATTCTTGAATCACAGAGTTTGAGGTCCACCAGCGGTCATTTCTGCAAGAGGTAGAACTTCTCCACGAAGACTTGGACCCATTGTAAGACTGCCATATATTCCTGAATTCGTTGGGTTGTGGGATAAAGCGAACCAAACTCTTCCATTCGCATCAATTTGCATATCAAGGAAATCACCGAATCCACCACAGCGTTCGTATCCACAAGTAGGACTTGCATCATCAAGAGGATCACTTGCCTCGTTTACCATCACTGTAGTAATCAGTGGAGTTTCATTGAAAGAATCGGTCATCATGGAAATGTATCCGTGCCAAAGCCCATCCCCAGTTGTCCCAACATAGCCGAATGCAACTCTTCCAGCATCTCCAGCAATGATGACGGGGAAGCCAGTTCCTTCAAGGTGCGAAGGGGCGATCATTTGTGCTTCAGACCATGTATTTGCATCATCTAAGGAATATGAAAAGTATGGTAAATTATCAATCCCCATCCACATAGCATAGACATTTGAATCAGGATCAACCGAAACTTGCGCTTCTTCAGCATTCCACGTATCAGCAGTTCCACTCACTTCAGTAGGCAATACATGTTCACTCCATGTCAAAGCGCCATCCTCTGTTTTGTACATTGAATAACCACTTCCATCACAACCGTTTTGACCTCTGTAGAAGTTTCCATTTTCCGCCCCGATTATGTGTGCTGAGAGGCCACCGCTCTGGCAATCTATCGGAGCTCCGGGCAATTCAGCCCCCCAAGTCGCCCCACCATCTTGTGAAGCGGCGCATACAGGGAATGGGAAGTTTCCATTGATACAAAATACCCACAAAGTTTCATGTAATATTGCAGGATATGGTGCTGAAGCAATCGTTTGATGATCTTGTACAGAATATCCAGTAGCAAGCGTTGGCCCAGTCCATGAATCTCCTTCATTATCAGACCATTCTACAGTCATTCCAAGTAGGGCATGCATGTCAAATTTCATTATTCGATCTGTCCATGGGTCAACATAGATGTAAGGGTCATTGGAATTGGCTACTGGTAATACTGGGCCATAGACATTTTGACAAGAATAATCTAAATCAGTAGTCATTGAAGTCAATCCTGTGCATTGTACTACTGCAGTGGAGCCTGAAGGGCCATTACCGTGGCTGGCCATGTACAGATTACCTGCGGAAGTGATGCCCATTGTTGGCTCAAAGGTACTCATGCCAATACCATAATAACTTCCAGTAGAAAGTAATGGAATATTATCTCCACCAAGTGCTGAAGTGTTATTCATTGCATTTAGTCCACCAGGATAGTGGTACCATGTATTGTTACCTAATTGATCTTTAAAGGTGAAAAAAGAGTCTTCCTCAACAGTTTCGCCCACTGAACCATCTGAGCCAAAGCAACCTGCTAGCATTGATATCGATACTAGAACTGTAAGAAAAGTAGCCTTGTAAACTGCTTTCATAATATCACCTTGAGTTTTCATTGGCCGAAAAAATCACTACCGAGAAGTGGGAGTAATAGGCTTGCATCACCTTCTACGCAAATATTAGGTGCTTCGGGGCGCATTTTGCCCCAAGAAATTGCCTCGCGTAATCTGGCGCCAGAAAGGCTACCATCGTGTTCAGGGGCGGTTGTGATGTATACTGCGCTATCAAGTCCACCGCGATACTGATTCCACCAGATTACGTGGTGTTTTGAGATACCTCCTCCAATCATCAAAGCGTTAGATGTAGGAACATCCCATGTTATGTCGGACATGTGCAGTTCATCTGCCAAGGTATCAATGTGAAAGTCGCGATGCTTTTGGCGGAGCATGAATAGTTGTGCTCCAATCGAGCCATCTGTAATTCCTGGAATTACAATAGGAATCTTATGCTTTGCAGCCCAGTAAATAATTGTGTCAGGAGTTCCGATTCTCTTACCCAATTCCCAAACTAATTGGATGGATCCAAATCCAATCCACGCATCAGCACCAGTTTTTCCAGTCTCTTCTAGTCTGCATTTGTAGATGTCTTCTAAAGCGGGCATGACCATCGCTTCAATAATTTCGCCATATGACTCATTTGGCACGATTACATTGCCTAGGCGCATCAATGAATGCTCTCCCAGTTCGATATCATCTAATTCAAAAGAACCATGATAATAGTGCTTGTAAGCTCTCGCAATATCGTGGTCAAGCATTCCGCAAGTGGTTGAAACTACATTGAACATCTGTTGCTTTAGGGCTTCAACAAAGAATCCCCGAGTTCCAGTAGCACACAAGCAAGCAGGGAATGAAAGCCAATTACAAACCTTGGTGTTATCACCGCCAACTGCATCAATTTCCGACTTCATATCGCGTAGAATATCTCTTGCAGTAGCCAGTTTTGTTGCTGTGAATCCGCCAGCCGTTGCCATTTGATCAATCAACGAAGAGGGAGTGGTTAGGGCCGAGAAATCATAGTCCACTACAGGGACATCAAAGGACTCAGGGTCAATTGCCATGTGCAAGTGCTGGTGTGACCCTCATATCAAACTCGCTATATTAGCTGGTTGAATCAACTTTCACATATCGAGCAATTGTTGCAACTCGTAAACTCTATCTCGCAATCGAGCAGCCTGTTCAAAGTCTAGGTTTTTCGCAGCCACTTTCATCTCTGCATTGAGTTCTGCTATCAACGTTTCAATCTGGTGGAAATCAAGCCCTTTGAGAACATCATCCGGTTCATCATATGTCAATTGGCTTTTTAATTTTTCAATTGGTAAATTATCGGTATTAATAGTGCCTGTGGAACCATCCTGTCCAGAGCCACTACTCCATGCTCCAGCACCCAATTTCAGGCCTTGAGCCCAATCTCCTTCTTTACGACCACCCTTCTTGGCGATAAGGCGTTTTTTACCATCAGCACCAGACGTAGTTCCGGCGATTAAATTCTCAGTATCAGCCCCCATTGTTGGTAGAGCCTTTACGATGGTTTTTGGAATAATTCCGTTGGCAACATTGTGTGCGTGTTGGCGTTCTCTACGCTCAATAGTTTGCCGAATAGCGGCTTCCATCGCCGGACTAAAGCCATCAGAGTATAGCAAAACTTGTCCATTCTCATTTCTTGAAGCGCGCCCAATAGTCTGTAATAGTGAGCGTTCATTTCTTAGGAAACCCTGGCGGTCAGCATCAAATATTGCAACTAAACTCACTTCTGGTAGATCTAAACCCTCTCGCAATAGATTGATTCCAACGATTACATCGATGTGACCTATTCGAAGTGCATTGATAATCTCAGTTCTTTCAATAGTATCTATTTCAGAATGAAGATGATGTGCTTTGACTCCCATTTGATTAAGGTAGGCCGCTACTTCTTCAGCGAATTTGATAGTCAATACAGTGACCAATGTTCTCTCTCCAA
>JAACCR010000055.1 GCA_009937205.1 Methanobacteriota archaeon
GGTAGAGTTAGAGTCGATTTGTGGATGAGTCTTTTTGGAACAAAGCCATCCAAAGCAGCACGACGCGCCTTTGCATACTCAACAACAGCCGGAACACTCTTTGGCAGAATGTATGGGTATGATTCTAATTGTTCATCAGTAAAATCGAGAGACATGTCGTCTCTCATCCATTGAATAGAAGCCATATCAGCCTTTTTCTTACCATGTGTTGAATTCTTTCCTGCAAATGAAGGGCCAATTCCATGACCCTTGGTAGTGCGCATTATCACAACAGTTGGCTGCCCTTTGTGTGCAGTCGCAGAAGCATAAGCAGCATGCATCTTTAGGAAATCATGCCCGCCTAAGTCAGCACATAACTCTTCTAATTGCTCATCACTTAGATGAGAAACAAGTGCCTTTAATTCATCACTATTGAATAGGTCATTACGAATTATATCACCAGTAGAAGTCATGATTCTTTGTTCATCTCCATCAACTAATTGACCCATTCTTTTTGCGATTAGACCTTTATTGTCAGCTTCAAATAAAGCATCCCAAGAACTGCCCCAAAGAACCTTGATGACATTCCACCCAGATCCTCTAAAGCGTCCTTCCAATTCTTGAACGATTTTTGAATTTCCACGAACAGGTCCGTCAAGACGCTGTAAATTACAATTCATTGTCATAGTTATGTTATCAAGACCTTCTCTTCCTGCTAGAGATAATTGTGATAATGATTCAGGCTCGTCAGATTCACCATCACCCATCGTATACCAGACACGAGCTGCCGTTGTTGAACAAAGGCCTCTATCCTCTAGATAACGATTGAATCTTGCTTGATGAATGGCAGTCATTGCTCCTAAGCCCATGCTGACAGATGGAAACTCCCAATATTCAGGCATCAAGCGAGGATGCGGGTAAGATGACAAACCAGCCCCTCCAACTTCTTGTCTAAACAAATCCATGTTTTCTTCAGTGAACCGTCCTTCTAACCAAGAGCGGGCATAAATCCCAGGAGAGGCGTGGCCTTGCCAATATAGGTGGTCGCCAGATCCATCTCCATCTTTTCCTCTGAAGAAATGGTTGAAACAAACTTCCCAAGCATGGCTTGTGGAAGCATAAGTCGAGATATGGCCGCCGATGCCATCATTGGCTTTGTTAGCACGAGTGACCATCATCATAGCATTCCAACGAATGACTTGATGCAATTTGATCTCCATTGCTAAATCGCCTGGATATTTTCCTTGCATCGATGGATGTATTGTATTCAGATATGGAGTGTCGATCAAGTCAATATCAACGCCTGCATCTTGAGCAGCATTAACGGTTGCTAGAAGTAAGCGACGGGCTTCTTCGTCTCCCAATTTCTCAGCAACGGCAAGAATTGATTCAACCCATTCTTGTGTGACAACAGGGTCAGGGTCGGGCAATGTGTCGCGAACGCCGAATCTCATCTCTGCATCTCCCTTAAACAGCCCTTTAGCATTGGGGTTTTCAATTGATTGTATACTAATCCCTCAATATCGTTAAATCTTATTACTCAAAAAACGATTTTACCTAAAAACCCAAAAGTGCTCGCAGTAGTGCGTTTATGGTGAAAAATAAAGAAACAGCGTAGGCGCAATAGATAAAGACCGAAGGCACAGGGCTGTAATTATGTCCGTAGAGGCTAATGTTCAGAAGATGATTGATGATTTGACCGCCGCACTTGCCGATGCTGTACAGCACGACAAGGGCAACAGTGCAGCTGGTACACGTGTACGAAAGGCTATGCAAGAAGTTAAGGCTAATGCACAAGGAATCCGTGTACAAGTTCAAAACGACAAGAACAACTGAGTAAAGAATAATTCTTTTTCAGATTCAATAATACATTCAAGTGCGCTTGAATGAAGTCGAAGCGATCAGGGTTGAGGCCTTGGTAACTTCCCAACCATTTCTTTCATTATTTAGTAGTTGTAGGGCGTCGCATGCAAGAGATTCTAGATGGTGTCAAGGTCCTAGATTTGTCACGTATTTTGGCAGGTCCATTAACAACTCAATATCTCTCCGATTTCGGGGCAGAAGTAACCAAGGTCGAGGCACCTTGGGGAGATGACACCCGCCATTGGGGTCCACCATTTACTACAGGTTTTGATGGAGAACAAGTAGCGGCCTACTATCTGTCGGCTAATCGCGGCAAACAAGTGATCACTGCTAATCTAAAAGATGAGAAGCAAAGAATTCGTCAATTGATCGAACAGAGTGATGTAGTAGTTGAAAATTTCAAACCAGGAACTCTGCAACGCTTGCTAGGTCCAATGCCGAAACATGTCATTTTGTGTTCAATGTCTGGATATGGGGCAACCGGGCCTCGCAAGGATGAACCCGGATATGATTTGGCAATGCAAGCGCAAAGTGGTTTGATGAGTGTTACCGGTGAAGCAGATGGACCACCTAACAAAGTAGGCGTGGCACTAATCGACGTCATCACTGGATTGAATGCAGTATCAGCAATTTTGGCAGCACTATTGCATCGAGAAAAAACAGGTATAGCAAAGAACATCGAGATCTCATTATGGGATTGCGCAATAGCAGCACTTGTCAATCAAGCACACAATTATCTTGAGAGTGGTAAGTCACCTCATAGAATGGGTTCAGCCCATCCAAACCTAGTCCCATATAGAGCATTTGAAGTTGAAGATGGGTGGTTTGTAGTTGCAGTTGGTAACGATACACAATGGCATAAGATGGCTGAGTTATTGTCGATTCCAACAAAGCCTCAATGGGATACAAATGCAGGTAGAATCGCTGAACGAACACAAATAGAACAACTTGTTCAAAATGCTTGTAGACTATTCACTAGAGTACAACTTGCGGAATTGCTTGAAGGAATTCCAAATGCACCAGTCAATACAATCGAAGAAGCTCTCAATGACCCTCAATCAATAGCGAGAGGAAATATTACGCAATTCGCAGGTGTCAATGTATTGGCAAATCCACTGAGATTTATGAGTGATGATTAGAAAGAGAAAAGAGATGTGTGTCCACCCGTTCTAATCAAACCACCTGCTCTTAACTTGTCAAATGCATTATCCATTCTTCTCTGACTAAACTGTTTTTCTTCCATTAAGAATTTATTGAGCCCAGCAACATCAATCACTCCAGGTTGTAGGTCTTCATCTGATACTTGGTTAACCGGATGATTATGGAATATCTCTCTAATTTCATCAAGCCGTTGTGGAACTTCTTTATCCTTGGCTGCGCATATCGCTTCAATGGTATTAAATTCCTTAATCAATTTGAGGCCAGTCTTTGGACCAATCCCTCTAATTCCTGGGTGGAAATCAGTACCGATCATTATTGCCAAATCAACTAATTGTTGCCTAGTGATTTGATTTTCCTTCAACACATCTTCTAACATTATTTTTTCTGCAGTGACAACCTTTCCGTAACTCTTACTTCCATGATTCATTAGATTCCTAACCAAGAATGGAGTTCCATAAAGCACAGCATCCCAATCTTGTGTGGCGACAACATCCAATTGCCCATTTGCAGCCATTACCGCTGCTTGCGCTTCACCTTCTGCCTTAGCAGCAACCCAAGGAACGCCCAATAAATCTAGTAATCTCTTTGTTTCTTCAACCATCTCCGGGCTGTAATGCATAATTCGTTGAGCCATTTTTTGTGCTAACTTGAAATCACCAGCAGCCAATGCTTCTTTGTGAGTATTTTCAGCCTCGACTCTTCTTTTTTTCCTCGAAGCGATTTCATCTGCTTTCAACTCAGGAGAACTGCCATCAAAGACATAAACTGGTTTGATTCCATGAGATAATAATGTGCATGTGCGGTTTAGAAAACCCATCAAATGCGCAACAACTTGCCCATCCTTACTTCTCAATGGTCCTCCATCACCCTGTGGAGATAAATCCCGCATTGTCGTTAGAAATTGGAAGGCTGTAAGAAATGCATCTATACCCACACGCTTACCAGATAGGCTTGCAAGTTCAATCGGTTCCTTAGGCGCGATGTCCTTCAGGTTACAGCCCATGTATTGGCAAATAAGGCGACAGTATGTAGCCATTGGCCTGCGAGAGCATCAAGAAGGATTGACGGTGTGCAGTGAATATGGCGCAGCATATTGCAGTCCTTCGCGGATGGCATCCAGCTCTTGCTATGGCGGAGTTGACGGCTCTGCTACCAGGCCATTGCCCGATGGCAAGCGAATCAAACCGCCTTGCGATATTAGAGGGTCCATTGAACCCGAGTGAAGCGTTTGAAACACTGTCAGTATCTAGCGGTTGACAAGCAATTTTGCTAAATGGATTCATTCATAATTGGCAAGACGACCAATCCATTTTACTGGAAAAGATTGAAACTTATTTACAAATAAATCAACGCGAGGGAAAGATGGCGGTTGTAGCTTTACGAATTGAAGGAAAAATCTCACAATTTAGTTCTAGTAAAATCGCAGGAAAGATTGGCGCCATAATGAGTGAGATGGGTTGTCAGATTGATCTGTCAAATCCTCAACACCGTTTCTCAATAACAATTGATGGTGCCTCGTCGCAAATCGCTTGTGGATGGATGGTTGGAGGTGATGCAGGTTCGGATGGA
>JAACCR010000008.1 GCA_009937205.1 Methanobacteriota archaeon
ACTCAAAGATTTCGTCGGACGTCATGGAGGAATAGTCTGCACCTCAACCAATGCCACAGGTGTATTGGATTGGGCATTTGAAAGAGCGGGTAAAGATGGAGCAGTTTTGTTTTTCCCAGACCAGCATTTGGGTAGAAATACAGGTACTAAGATGGGGATTGCTGCAGAAAAAATGCCGACATGGATTCCTAATATTGGCTCTATGGGCGAAGTAAAGGGTTCTCGAATCATATTGTGGCATGGA
This sequence comes from Methanobacteriota archaeon, assembly GCA_009937205.1. GTDB lineage: Archaea > Thermoplasmatota > Poseidoniia > Poseidoniales > Poseidoniaceae > MGIIa-L1. The sequence goes on from JAACCR010000008.1 coordinate 245, forward strand.
TTCGGCTCTGTCCACACTAGATTCACAGTTGAACAAATTGAAGATTTTAGACAGCGTTATCCTGAAGGAACTGTTGTGATTCATCCCGAGACGCCGATTGAGTCAGTACGACTCGCAGATGCTAGTGGCTCAACTCAATTTATTCGCAACTATGTCGCAGACTTACCCTCCGGAAGTGCTGTTGCTATCGGAACAGAAATCAATATGGTCGCAAGGTTAGCAAATGAACATCCGGACAAACATATCGAATGTCTTGACCCTGAAATTTGCCCATGATCAACAATGTATATGATTCATCCAGCATACCTAATGGATGTCTTGGAAAGAATTATTGATGGTGAAAAACCAAATCAAGTAACTGTACCAGAAGAGATTCAGCAAGGATCACTACTAGCACTCAATAGGATGCTATCTATCCTTAAGTGAAATCAAGCGGTTAGCAAACGAAGTTCTTCGAGGGCTCGAAGTTCCATCATACAAATTTGTTCAATTGAATCAAATAAATCCCGATCACCTGCATCTTTCAGTAAATCCATTACTGCAGTGTAGGCTTTTGCTGCGATTTTTTCAGTTTCGTATGCCTCATTCAACATTATTTGGTAATCAGTGGTATGGATAATCTCTTTGGCATTTCTCTCGGTAACTGGAACTCCACCCAACTTGACAACACCTCTGCGAACAAAATCTGCATGAGTAATGGATTCAGATACTTCTTTCGAAAAATATGGTGCAAGTTGCATACGATTTATTCCCATTACAGTTGCACTATAATGTGCATACATGTTAATCGCACGTAATTCTAATGCTAGCGCATCGTTCATTTTATCAATTAGATTTTTATTAGACATTTTATCAACTCTTAGGGAATACGAAACTTTACAATTACCTTTTTCCCTTAGATGTAGCAAATAGTTTCAACTAAATAAAACCCTGTAATCTGATTATTACTGGGTTTTTGCTCTTTTAACTTCTGATTGACGTTGATAAGCGTTAATGAATACTAACAATATTGCAGCCAAAGTTCCTACTTGCATGACAATATTAGAATATAATTTCAACTCTGGTTCCCATGAATGAATTTCAATCGTTACTATGCCTTCATCGTCCATTTCAAAATATACCAAATGGTTTTCCAACACACGTGGAGACCATTGATCAATTTCATCTGAAGTCAATGTCTCCGTAATATTACTTTCTAAATCAGTGAAATAAATTTCACCATCTAAATATTTTTGTTGAGGATTAGTAGGATTGAGATGGTCCTTCACCGACCATGCCAAGATTCCATGCCCAAGACTCGGGTCTTTTACAGGGTATTTCGCATCACTTGCTAACCATTGATTTCCACTATCTCTATCAAACAGCACAAGACGGTCGGTTGCAGTTACATTGACGGTCGCTGCAACATAATCATAATTGAATACAAGATTTGTTATTTTGGCATTGCTCATATTTACTGGAGTCCCCCATGATTCAAGCATTAGGTCTTGTTCAGGTGCTGCTTGCGCATTAATCTCAATTTGAAGTGCACCAAGAGTTCCGATTCTAGCGACATATACTGTTGTTGGATTATCATTTGTGACATACGCAATCTCGCTACCAGCAGTTCTTATCATGGTGATGTTATGAATTTCAGGAGTTGGCATAAATAATTGCTCACCTTCTATGTTAAAACCTGAAATCTCTCCATCTTTGAGTATGATTATCGCAGGACCAGACGGAGTATTTGCGATTATTATTTGTTCCGGGGAATCAACTTCCACACTCAGAGTAATTATTTCTGGGGTTGTGATATCTACTGCCATCAGCGTAGTTTCATTAGACATTACCAGTAACGTATCTGAAATTGCATAGGGAGAATCTAAATTCATTATTGGTTGTACTACATCGATTGCAGATGCGGAATTTATTGAAAGATCATGAACCACCAACAATGCTCCTTCTACTCTATCGTCCATAGTTACCATCCAACCGTCAACTGCCTCAACACCTTGAGGTGCCTCAACTCCACCTGCTGGCAACGATTGGTGGGTTAGGTCCCAAGTGATTATTGAAGTTATCAAAATTAATATGACTATTACAAGAACCCCAGTTTCCCTACTGGTTGGTGTTCTGTATTGCTGGATGGTAGCTTTGATTTTTCCATTGACAATAGACACTGCTTTGCCAGGATTTGTTAGTACTGTAACCAATCTGGAGTTAATAGTTCTCTCATCAAAAACCTTCCACCATGGTCCTGCTGTTCTTTCTGCTAAACCTACTGCTGCAACGGCAACAAGCATTCCACCGATGATATCTAGGAACCAATGGATTCCGAGATAGACGATTGAAAATGAAGTTAACAAAACATATGCTAAAACGAGATGACGATAACGATTCCACCGTTTATCTTCATCAAATCTAGTAATACACAACCACACAGCAAATGGTACGCCAATGTGTAGACTCGGCATCGCATTAGAAAATGGGTATATTCTTCTAAACCAATCGTTAATTTCCGGAGTTAATGAATATGCCAATGTTTCCATTTCAGGAATTGTGTCTCCTGTTACTCTAACATTGAAGAAAAGATAAAATGGAACTGCTAGCAAGTATACCCAAGCGATAGAGAGTGTGATTCTATCGGCCATCCATCTATCATCAAAATAAGCAAAATAGAAGATTGAAACATAACAAATAAACATAAATCCTGCAACATAAAAGTGTGTCAAGAACGTAGTCAATGCATCGTTTTCAAACGTTTGTTGTACCCAAAGCACCATATTTCCTTCAATGGCATAAATCCACGGAGTCATATCCAGTCCTGCTGAAGCCATCAGAATTCGATCAACTTGATCAAGGAAATCTTTAGCATTATAAATCATAAAAACTATTGTTATATGAATCCAATATCTGCGAACAAAATCCACAAATGTTGGGATTGTTATAGTGAACCAAGGTGGTTTGAAAACAGGTAAAAGCATGACTCCTAGCGCTAGTGCACTAATCATCCAACTCAAATAAACCCCGTCCATAGCTTAACCTCCAACCCCTATGGGGTTGGTTTTAGATAATCAAATGATTGATGACAAAATTGTAATTTAGGCCAATTACAAACAGAAAATATGACTCACCACGCGCCATGCACGTATGGTTTGCCATTATCTGGGTCACGACGATTTGCTAATGCCCAAATTCTCTCAAATCTAAAGATCCCATTTGAACAACCATTCTGCCATATGAAATTAAGAGCATAATGTCCAACTGGGTTAACACTTGGTTTGTGTAGTTTGAATGATTCTACTTGTTCGCGTAGTTTTAAGCTTGTTTCGTCTTCATTCCTTAGCGGTGAACAATTAGCACATGGGCATGCATGGCGTAAATCATGATAGGTTACCGAGAACTCTTCCTCGTTGTCATAAGTCAAATGAAAATCTGATTCACGTCGTTCAATACGTACTAAAATTGGCATCTGTTCTGCCATAATAGTCCCTCAAATAATCTCCAAGGACGAAGCAGGCTTATCCGAAATTTGTGCTTGAACCGCTTTTACGATTGCAGCGAATGCGATACTGCTAGCCCCTTCTGGATCGCTAACTATTTTGTGAACACCATCATCTCCACCGCGAACGAAACCTGGGTCGAATGGTAATGCTCCCAAGAACGGGACGCCGAAGTCTTCAGCAGTTGACTTTCCACCACCCTTTTTGAAAATATCAAGCGTTACTGAAAAGTTTCCATTTTCATCAGATGTTGATTTAATAGTTTTACCACCTGGTCCAGCGATTTCAACTGAGGAGTTAGCTGCCGTTACACCATTGATTGTATATCCAGACATGTTTTCAACAACTCCAAGGACAGGCACTTTGAGTGATTCCGCGAAGGTGATAGATTTTCTGCTATCCAACAAAGCAACCGATTGTGGAGTTGTGACTATTACCATCCCGTCAATATTTGGAAGTGATTGTGATACCGTCAAAGGTTCATCTGATGTACCTGGCGGGAAATCGATGATAAGGTAATCCAAATTGCCCCATTCAACATCACCAATGAATTGTTGAATCGCTCCTAACTTGATCGGTCCACGCCAAACAACAGGTGTATCAGGGTCTTCTAATAGGAATGCCATTGAAATCACCTTGACCCCAAGATGCCCTTTAGCAGGATGAATTCTACCTTGTTCGACATGAAGTTTATGACCGTCTAAACCCATCATTTTTGGAACGTTTGGACCTGTGATATCAATGTCTAAAATACCAACTTTGTGACCTTGTTGAGCAAGAGATAATGCTAATCCTGTAGAAACAGTTGATTTACCAACTCCTCCTTTTCCAGATAAGACCATAATCTTGTGCTTGATTTTCATCCCAATCTCTTGCATTGACATTTTACGCTTCATTTGTGCGTAATTTTGCTCCATTTCCTTCTTTTGTTGTGGAGATGGTGATACTGGCCCTTGCTCCTCATTTTTAGGGTCATGAGTGGTGATTGGTGATTCTGCCATGAGCCAATCGTGGTGCGAGTAATACTTCAACCTGTGCGGTGAAAAATAATACCAAAAATTATGATTCTAATAATTTCAATCTACGCTCAATTTCTTCTGCAGTAGTTTTGTAGAATTCATATTCATTGTCATAAGGATCTTCCAATTCCCAATCCTCATCGATTTTAATTGAAGGGCAATGAACTCCGCAACCCATTGAAATTACCATGTCATAATCTTCAGCAGAGAAGTTGTCAACTGATTTTGGGACCATGCCTTCGCAAGAAATACCTCTTGACTCAAGATATTTCTTAGCATTGGATGCAATTGATGACGAGGATGGGTGTGTCCCTGCAGAATCCGCAATATGACCCATTGAACGAGCCAATCCCTCCGCCATTTGAGAACGACATGAATTACCGACACATACGAATAATAGACGCATAAAGATTCTATCAAACGACAACATATGAACTTCTCGCCTATATTTTAGATAGAGAACTATTGGCATTGTCATGGAGTGGCTTAGTAAGGACGGGTACTGGCGCGGAATATTGCTTTCTGCTTCGCTGTTCGCATCTCTATTTCTGATCCACATATTACTAGCATCAAATGGCTATATGACCTTATTCAAAATAGTTGCAATTCTAATAACGATTCAACTAATTGCTGTTGGACCAACGATTATCTTATTTGGACAAATAAATAATTTACAAACAAAAATAGTTGCATTAAAAATTGGTCTTATTATTGCAATCCCACTCAATATTGGTTTGGGTTGGGCTTATGCTGGAATGACGATTTCTATTGCTTGGATGGTGGCTTTTCCAGTACTAACAACAGTACTACATTTAATCACTATTCGACGTACTGGAGCCCTATAATCTTGTTAGAATGCGAGCGCCGGGACTCGAACCCGGGTTCAAGCGTTGGCAACGCTCGGTGATAACCACTACACTACGCTCGCAGCAGTAGTTGACCGATTGGACTGGGGTATAAACGGTTGTCGGCCTGACTCTTTGCTAAATCCTGAGTAGATTCATTCGAAACCAAAGCGATCGCCACCGGGATTAGATTTATCACCTTCTCCGCCTTGTTTCCTCATTACAAACATTACCACAATTGCTCCCACTATTGCAATAATTCCGAGGGCCATTACCAACGATGAAGATGAGATTCCACCACCATCGCTAATCAAATCGGATTTTTGTTCTAATGTTAAAACAATTGGTACTTCTCCAGTTGCTTCACCGTAAATATCAGATGCTTGCAAGAATATGGTATGCGTTCCATCCGGTATTCCGCTACGAATTGATAATTGAAGAGAATAGATTCCATCTCCTGCAACTTTATCTCCATTGGAGCCATCATCATAGAGTTTAGACCAATCTTCATTTTGAGTTATTGGATTGAATACTCCTAATCTTGCACGAACTAACATTACACCATCTGCATCGCTAACTTCAGCCTCCAGTAGTGCAGTTACAGCACCATCGCCTCGTATAATTTCAAGTTCTTCTACGACTATTTGTGGAGGCGTATTGAGTACTGAAATTGTAGTTGAGATATGTTCTCCGTCAGGAATCCGGTATGGTGTTGCAGCATCGGGTTGGGCGCCATTGTCAATGCTGATCCAGTGTCGTAAAACTTGCTTGCCGCCGATAGAATCCGTAACGATCAATGGGATATCATGTGAGCCAGGAGTCATTCCATTTGGTAAAGTGAAATTTCCTGCCCAAACATCACTATCTAGCAAAAATAAATCAGTTAATTGTCCACCGAATACTCGCATATCAATTTGTACTGATTCAACACCATGGCCATCAAATGCCTTAGCATTAACAATAATCAAATCTCCTCGCTTAGCAATATGTGGGACAAATTCAACTGAAGTAAGACGTGGTGCATCATTTACAACTTGAATAATCCCCGTGCCTTGTGTTATCGCTCCGAAGAAATCAGTTATTGTCACATTTAGGGTGAAGTTTCCAACTTCCAAACCAGGAACGATCAATTGAGTTGTATATCTATCATCACCAATCGCATTATCTCCTGACAAGCCTTTGTCATTTAATGTCACAATCGAACCACCTAAAACTGTCAAATCAACTGTTACAGAATCAATATTCCATTCATCATCAGTAGCATGTGCAACAAGATGAGCTAAAGAAGCACCTTCACCCACTACCAATCCTTCTTCCAAAGTTAAGCTAACTAATACTGGGTCAGTATTTTCTTCAGATGTGACTATTGAAGGTGATAAGATCCTGTCAATATATTGAGTTTCATTGAGGAATGCTGATTCGTTATCGACACCATAATCGATTTCAAAACTTCTAGTGACACTTGAGACTAAACCTCTTAGTGGCCCTTCATCAATAATTGAACCAAAGGCAGTACCTGATCCTTCTGAATCACCATAAAATCCGGTCCATTCTACAACATGGAAATTGTGATTATCTCTTGGGTCATTTCCAACAGAATTTGCGACTATTTCTAGAACTATGCCATCTTGACCGTTCAATCTAACATTATCACCAATCATCATTGGAATTGGCACTAAGCCAGTTTCTCTTCCAACTGTGATATTACCAAGCGCTTGTTCCATTTCCGGTTGAGTTAGATTATTTTGAATTGGAGAACGTTCAGGTCTCTCATCTCCACTACTAGCATCTGGGCCTGTTTCTTCCCAAATAATTCGAACTGTTCTATTATCCCAATGGCTGTTAACACTTTGATAATTCCAAGTGTTATTGTTGTATGCGCCAGCACCAGCGCCATCAAAGAAATTACCACCATTGACTCCAGTAATATTAAACCAAGATTCTTCGTGAATTACATTTACGTCAAATTCATCGCCGGAATAATTACTCTCCAGCCCTGAAACCTCAATGCCCTTGACTATCCCAACAGTCCCCTGAACATCACCGGAAAGTGTTCCATCAATGTGGATATCATCGGTTACGGTTTGTCCGTCAACAATATCTGTTTCCAAATTGAAAATAGTTCCATTGATGACCATTGTGGCGTTTTCATCTTGATCTTCCGCACCAAATGTTCCATGGCCACGAATATTTTCTCTGTGCTGAGTACGATTTCCATCTTCCCATCTTTCAAGTATTTCTAAACCATCAAGAGAGATATCCATTCTAAATCCATCATCAATAAGAATGAAGTCTCCCAGTGCTTCAATTTGATTATGACTAAGTTTCCTGACACCGTTTTCATCCCATGTTTCAAACAAAAACACACTGAGTTCAGCATCTATGTCAATAGTGGAAGATGATTCATTGGTTGAATCAACTTGCATTGAACCTCCTGCTTCTAAGCGGATTCTTTCTGAATTTATTCCGTCTATCATGCTGTGATTAATCCAAGCATCACTAACATTAGCAATGATTTGAGTTACTGTGTCATCCTCTTCAGTTGTTATCACGAGGTATCCCCAACCCCTTGCATCAATCACTTGAGATGTTAACAATCCGGCTGTAATGGTTTCATTTTTCCAAATCGAATCTAAAACAAAAGACATGTTTGTTGATTCACCTTCAGTATTCTCTTCGGTCACCATCACGCCATCTCCCAACTCCCATGAATTGAGGACATCACCGACTCTCTGTTGCCATCCATGGCCATCAAAATTCAAACTGAAATATTGTTCTCCGTCTTCAGTGGTATAATTTTGCAATAGATCCCAAGAGGTAGTAAGTGTAATTTCATGATCTGCCATCGGTTGATTCCAAGTTCCGATGTCCATACTTCGTGTGAAAAAATTATTGCCAGTAGTCGCGATGGAATCAATTGAATCCACTGTGACATCAATCGTTACTTGATCACCCCATTGTAGGGTTGAATTCAACAGCAAGTGAGCGGTTCTAAAATCATCCTCATAGCCCCATGTTGTAAAAATACTAACTTCTAATTCTGTTCCATTTTGAAGATGTGTTACTTCGGTAGTGATGTCGAATGTTGAATTGCTTGAGAATTTTAGCAAGTATGCGTGGTTATTATCAGTTCCACTTTGACTTGTCCAAGCTGTTGTAATTTCAACATTTAATGGGTCAACACCATCTGCATAAACAGAAAGTGGCGTGAGCAAAAGAAGCCCAATCAGCACAATGGGAGTGATGCGTTGGTTCCCAGACATGAACATAGGATTCTCGCACTCCCATTCAAAGCCTTTGTTGATTTGTGTTGAATAATAGTTCAGATATCTAAAATATAACAGAACATTAGCGGAGCAACAATAGTGGCATCGCTTTCGATTACAAACTTCTCCGTCTCAACCGAAAGTTTGCCCCAAGTAATTTTTTCATTGGGCGGAGCACCAGAATATCCTCCATAGGAAGGAGTTGATTCCGAGATTTGACAGAACCAAGACCACAAAGGGGTTTCTTTTTCCAAGTCTTGATTGAGCATTGGTACTACGCAAATTGGGAAATCTCCAGCGATTCCACCACCTAATTGCAAGAATGCCAACGGATTATTGCATTGACAATACCATTCTGCCAAACTAGTCATATATCCAATTCCACCAGTGATTGTTTTCTGCTCAACTTTACCTTGCATTACTCTTGCAGCAAATATATTGCCCAATGTTGAATCTTCCCAACCAGGTACGACCAATGGCAGATTTACTTGTGCTGCTGCTAATAACCAAGAATTCTCTGGCAATGCTTGATACTCTAATTCATCTTCTAACAAAAGATCATAAAAGAATTGGTGTGGTAATTTTGATTGTCCAAGTTGACTACTTTTTTCCCAACGACCCATTAGATATGATTCAATTTTTCTAAATGCTTGATCGTCAGGACTACAAGTATCTGTCACCCGATTCATGTTCTTATCGAGTAAATCGGCTTCATCTTGTGCTGACAAAGAGCGCCAATCATCAATCTTTTGATAATGGTTATGAGCAACCAAATTGAATAAGTCTTCTTCCACATTTGCACCTGTACATGAGATTGCTGCAATATGTCCCGCTCTGATCATAGGCGCAATACTGCGGCCGAGTTCAGCCGTTGACATCGCCCCGGCTAAAGTTAAAAATATCTTACCGCCAGATTCTAGAAATTGAAGTAATGATTCACTCGCTGATGCTAATGAACCGGCATTAAAATGGCGGTAGTGTTCTTTGACAAACTTTCTCACGGACATTCTTCACTCCTCCGTGTTTTCTTCTTGGTATAGGAATCTGTCATGATTAGATTTTTTAATCAATTTGAGGTTAGGCATTACTCGTTCAAGGGCCATATGAATTTGGTCAACTATTGTCTCTGGGTCGCATTGTCCGCAAGTAAAACAATCGATTGCAAGCCAACCTTTTTGTGAATAACAATGCGCAGTTACATGTGATTCATCCAACAATACTACTGCTGCAAAACCAGGTGGTGAAGTATTGCCATCAAATTGTTCAACATGGGAATGAACTTCCTTAGCTTCACTATTTATTACAGCATCTCGCATGATTTGTAACATCCAATTACCATCGTCTTTATCGATAGGTGAATAACCTGTATAATCAGCAAAAATATGGCTTCCGTGGGACTTTAAATTGTTCATTGCATATCCTCCTTTTGGAAAAATATTGAGTCGCCAATTGTTCTGTTTTTACCGATTTGCTGAATCATTGGAGTCCATCTTCCTTGGTCTTTAGCATTAATATGATTAGCAACTATTTTTGTTGCTAACATCGCTGCTGTAAATTGGGTCAGTGGTGAATCTATTTGCGGTACGATCTCATTGACATCGGCAGAAATTACTGTTGCCTTTTTGGCATTGAATAAAGATTCGATTGTTTCTACTGCTTGCCAATATGATAGCCCGCCTGGCACCGGGGTTCCAGTTGCAGGTACGATGGAACCATCTAAGCCATCTATGTCTATACTTAGGTGAACAGGACCTTCTATCTTTGACAATGTATCTAGCCATTTTTGCCATGCATCTCTGCCTGTTGAATGATTTTGTGTATCCTTAGCGAAGAAAGTAGTGATTCTATCATCATTAGAAATGGTTTCAAATTCTTCTTGGCTATATGCCCTAATTCCGACTTGCAGTAGTCTTCCCACGCCTAGGTCAAGACTACGTGAGGCAGCGCATGCATGCGAATATACTTCGCCACCTAATTGGCTACGAAGGTCTGCGTGGGCATCGATTTGGACAATGGTTAATTTGGACAAATCGTTATTGATGAGGGGATGAATTTTGGCAGCATTAACCAAGGGCGGTAAGATTCCATGTTCGCCACCCAATGAGAGCGGGAAACAGTCTCCGGCATACCATGGTTGAAGGTAGTTGGAAATGCCATCTAATTGCTGTAATAATGAATTACCTTCACCATTCCATGGTTGATTGGTGTGAATTGCATTACCTTTTGGTAAATCAGTTCCAAGTAGCGGGTCGAATAATTCAACTTGCCCACTTGCTTCAACACAAGATTTGGGTCCTTGGGAAGTTCCTTGGCCGTAAGAAGTGGTTAATTCATATGGAATTTGTAAAATAACGACGTCAACAATTCCGTCATTTTCGGGCAAGCCTAGGAAGTTGCCTTCTACAAACATGCCACTCACCGAACTAATTCAAATCAACATTGCTTAAAAAAAGGACGGACACTAAATCTCTCTCCCCGGGAGCCATATTGAACTTTCTTGCTATCAAAAATTGTTAATATCGGTCGATTTCATGAAAAAACAGCGAGAAGTTAATATGGGTTGGAATACAATACATAAAGGTAGTCGGGGGAGATTATCGGCAATGCCGTATCAATCCTGCGCGGAGGAATCATTATGGGAATGACAATGGGAGAATTGACAAGAGCCATTCAACAGCACATCGATATCGAGATGGATTCGGAAGTTGCACAAGGAATGGCCGAACACGCTTTAGGATTCTTCGGGTTCTATAATAGGATTATTGATAACGCATTAGAACCTACAGATCGCAACTTGTTTTACATGTTCCAAGATTATGACTTACTTACTACTGAGTCTGAAGAAACAACACTTTGGGATGGCCGAGAATGGAGAATCCACTATTGGAAATTCAAGCCAGATTTACGTGAGCGCGTTGAAGCTTACATGCAACGTGACCTAGAACCTGAAGTAATCGACCCGTTCGCTGATGTTTATGGCGGCAATGGTGCTGCAATATGGACAAAGGAAGCAGAAAGGGTCAAAAATCCGAATGCATTCAATGCAGAATGGTAATCATAATTACCACAATTCCAATTAGGTGAAGTTTAGAGGAGATTTTATGCGCAGTATTGTATTGGTGGCAATATTGTTGCTGGCCGGTGTATCTCCTGTAATGGGAAATTCTACAGCACAACAACCTGACATTATCCAGGAACATTGGTATCATTCTTATTTGACACTGACTGCTGATGTGCAATCATGGGCTGAAGATCATTCCGATATCGTCAAATTAACCGTTGCTGGACAGACTGAGCTTGGTAGGAATCTCTGGGTTGTTCAAATCTCTGATTGGTCAAATACTCAAAATATCAAGCCAGATGGTACCCCAAAAGAAATTGTTTACATCGATGGTGGACACCATGGAAATGAGCACTTAGGAACTGAATTAGCATTCTTAACCGCTGAATATTACATCGAGGGTTGGGCTTCTGGAGATCAAGATGTCATTGATGTTCTTAATACAACTGAAATACACATTCTCATTATGTTGAATGCAGATGGCAATGATATTGACACCCGCTGGAACATCAACCAAGTAGATTTGAATCGAAATTACGACCATTACTGGAATACCTGCCCGACGACCCAGCCAGGAAGTAGTGCATTTAGTGAATCTGAAACTCTCGCGAATTCTAATTACATGAACACGATGGTGCCTGATGCTGACCTCTATGTCACTATGCATACTGGAGTTTGGATAATGCTCTATCCTTGGGGTAAATGGCCTGACCAACCCTCAGATTGGGAGTTATTCCATGGAATAAGGGAAGAAGTTCACACAAATATTTCGGAGATTCCAATTCAAAATGCAAATCAGGGTTTGTATCCAAATTGTGGAACCAGCAGGGACTATGGATACGGGATAATGGGATTCCCAACTTTCACATTTGAAACTGATGATGAGCAATGGTTACTTGGTACAATCGAGCCTTTGTCCGATAGACTTGGAGAAGAATTAGATGTTATGAAATATTTGATTGACAATGTTTGGTATTGGAGAGCAAGATTAACGATTGAAGAAATAACAATAAAAAATGATGTAGTAAATTTCGATGTGGTCAATGATGGAAGAGCTTCTACAAGGAATGCTACACTACAATATCTAAATGAAGAAACTGATGAAATTCTTTGGCAATCAGATAATTTCACTGTTAATATTACAAGTAGAATCAGTGTTTCGACTAATGGATTTGATTATGATAATGGAGTCTGGAGGCTATCATACCAAAAACGAATTATCAACAGTGCACAGTGGGTAAATGAAACAGTGGATGAATCACTTGTTTCAATCATTAAAGTTGAAGATGATAGTTTCTTAATCGGCTATGGTCTGTTTAATCCTTTATCTATGATAATGGCCCTCTCTGTTGTAGCAATTCTCAAGCCCGAATTAAGTGAAGTCGAGACCTCTGAATAGCGGCTCCCCATCTAGAGACTTAAACTCCTCAACTATGTTTGTTTGAGGTTCATTGCTGTGGCTCATCGCCCCACCAAGCAG
>JAACCR010000056.1 GCA_009937205.1 Methanobacteriota archaeon
AAGGTTGACGCTTTAGCTCAACGCCATATTACTAACGTCGAATCAAGTGTAACCGTTAGAGCAATCGCAGAGGACTTGCGCTACTCAGAGCAACTAAAGGATGCTGATTTAGTCATAGTTTGCGTCGATAGACCTGAACCAAGGCGCTTGATTCACCAATTGCAAGTTCCTTGGGCTGATTTACGCTGTGGTGGCGATGGTCACCTAGTAATGACAAGTGATAGCCAAAATGCATTGGTTGAAGCTATGACTCCAGATCATCCTGCTAAATCATGTCAACATGAGGGGGCTCTTGAATCTGGAAATCTGGAATTCGGCTTCCTCAACGCTGCTGCTTTCGGTGCACAGTGGGCCCTACAGCAATTACGTGGCAAACCTACACCAGTACAGAGTATGGCCAGCATAACCTATGGTCAAATGCACTTTCCGGAGGTGAATGAATGATTTATATTCCAGGAATTGAACAATTGTGTGAAGATAGGGAAACATGGGAACATATCTGTGATCTTGCTGAAAATAAGCAAATTAATTCACCCCTTTTGCTCGATTTCCAAAGCGATAGTGCTTTGGCTGGAAGATGGGATGCTGTTTATGCAATATCATTGTTAGCAGGTCTTGAGACATCAGTTCTTATCGATGCAGATGATGAGGTATTCATTGACTGGGGAACTTCTGGCAGAGTACCACTGAAACCTCCAGTTGGTGCCAGAATGCCCTTCAAAACATGGGTTCATACTCACCCAGGGTTTGCTGCATACTGGAGTGCTACCGACACCAATAGTTTAGCGATTGGAAGTGGAATCCTTCGTCAAGCAATCGTACTTGGGGCACCAGGTCCCAAGGTCGCAATCAACCTCGCTTTCAATGAAGATTACGACGCCCCTAATACAATTAATGCAAGTGGACCTCTGTCAAGTTGGAGTGATGAACCAGTCACTCCATGGGATGAATGGTATCAACAAATAATAGAGAACAGTGAAGTGATTGTATGAGTGTTAGAAACCCTAAAGACGAGGACGAAGAACAAAAAGCGCGTTTAGCAATTGCATTAGGCAGAGGCAAGACCATTGAAGAATTCATTCGCTTCATTAGTGATGAAGAAGTTGATGAACAACTGATTGATGCAATCAAAAACAGACTCAGGTTTGCTAGTGAAAGTGGTGAAGAAATTGATGTTCATGCTCTTATCACTGGAATGCTTGCAATTCAAGGCAAGTGGGTTTGAGTTTGCTTAATCAATAGATTATTGATTTGAATAAGTAGGTCTTCTTCCTTCTATTAGAGCGCTCAAACCTTCTAATGAATCTGCAGTTGAAAATATATCGTTGAGCCCTGCTAATTCTAGAGCAAGCCCTGCTGAAAGATCAGTTGAAGAAGTCGCATCTATCAATTCACTGGCTTTTACTAAAGCGATTGGAGCAGTGAATTTCAAACTCTTCATTTGACGAGCAACCAATTTGTCTTCAACATCAAAACCTTGTGGGCAAACTCCTTTCATTATGTCCGCCATATTAGAATCTGTAAAGAAATTATTAGCAAATTGAACAACTGGTGATTGAAGGTTTGCTGCTTGACCAGGATACTTATTGGCTGGTTTTCCTTGATTTGAAATCTGTAATACTGTATCATCTACTGCTGCAACATCAACCAAATGAGTGATCATTCCCAAATCACTAGCTGTTTTTGCATCCATGAAGTTTCCTGCCAAAACAGCCCACCTAGCAATAGGAATACCGCAAATTCTTGCTGGTCTTTGTGAACCACCTAAGCCGGGATAGATTCCGATTGAAGTCTCAGGGAATCTGAATTGTGTTCTACGAGTACCAACTCGATAATCACAAGCGAGTGCAAGTTCTAAGCCACCACCAAGAGCCAACCCTGTAGTCAATGCAATCGTCGTTTTTGAAGAAGATTCTAATTTGTCTAGAACTTGGTGTCCGAATGCTGTGAAGTCGTAAATATCACTGATTGAATCAGCACGGATTTTGTCAACAAAGAACTTGACATCAGCTCCTGCGACAAAGGCCTTACCAGCGCCATCTAGCACTATGGTTGACACTGAAGAATCAGAATTAACATTATCTAATGCACTACCCAATTGAGCCATTACCGTCTCATTTAGAGCATTCATTGCTTCTGGGCGATTAATCGTAATCGTAGCAATACCATTGTCGATTGAAGTATCTACAACCTTGAAATTCCAATCTGCATTTCCTTGGTTGCTAAGGTTTTCTGGCACCTCCCAACCACCATTAGCCAATTCAGCATACTGGTTGGCCATTCTGTGAGCATTTTCTAGACCGACCTTATTCATTAATTCAAATGGGCCACGAGCCCAACGAAGACCTACTTTTGCGCCGCGGTCGACGTCTTCCATGGAACAGATTTCCTCGTCAACTATTTGCGCAGCCACTCCGAAAACAACTCCGAGTAATCGCTCTGAAACTATTTTGTATTGAGATTCATCATATTGTTCATCTTGAGAAATCTCCCACATCTTATTTTCTGCTACCAACTCTCTTAGATTTTGAGCACCATGATAACGAGGAGTTTTCAATTGTTCAGACAAATAATCTGTTGAATGTAATGCGATGGGTGGGCCTGTTAAATTCATTAATCCAAATGGACCTAATCCAATCGAGAATGCTTTACGGGAAATCGCATCGATTTGAGCAGAAGATGCAATTCCTTCCTCTAATAGTAAACAAGCCTCATTTAGCCATGGTACGAAGAAACGATTGACTACGAAGCCAGGACGGTCTGCACAGACGATGACAACCTTGCCTAACATCTTACAATATTGAACAACTTTTTCAATGGTTTGAGCAGATGATGATTTTGCAGGAATTACTTCTATTAGACGATTTTTTGCAGGATGGAAAAAGAAGTGGAGTCCTACGAATTTGTCCGCTCTTCCAGAAGATTTGGCCAACTCATTTACCGATAATGAAGAAGTATTGGATGCGAATATTGTATCGTCGCCACAGGCAGAATTCAATGTTTCAAAAACCGCAGTTTTAACATCAAAATCTTCGAACACTGCTTCTATTACCAAATCGGTATCTGTTGCAGTATTTTCAACACCGACAACGCCAGTGATTCTACCTTTTATCGCTTCAACCTGTGCTTCTCTAAAGATTCGGCGCTCTACGGCCTCATCGAGAAAGGTTGCGATAATATCTTGTCCTCTGTCAACCCATTGTTGCTCTCTGTCAACCATTTGAACATCGAATTCTTCTTGCGCTGTTTTTTGCGCAATCCCTGACCCCATATTTCCTGCACCGACAATTGCCACACTCTGAATAGGTTGCATATTACCGCCCACTAACCACCTGTTCAAGAACAAATCGCTCTAATTATTCAAGCCAGTTGTTGTCATTCCATCATTGAATAGGCTTCAGCCATTCTTTCATTGAAGGCACTCATGCTGAAATTACGTGAATGCTGAATCAATTCTTGATCTGCAGCAATCGTTCCATCGGATTGCTTCCATTGTGAATGAATTTCAACAAT
>JAACCR010000009.1 GCA_009937205.1 Methanobacteriota archaeon
ACTCGCATCCTCATTAAAGAAATTAAATATCGTGTTACGCAATGATTCAATATCTTCTGCATCGCCGATTACCTCGGTATAGTTGTTTCCGATTAGATAACCCATCGGAATCAACATTCCAGCTGACTTTAACCAACCTGTGTGACATGATGTTTTTCCTTGTAGCAAAGCGAAAGGATCCGTTGATTCATTTTCATCTTGAAGCGCATCCGCAACATCGCTACCATTCAATACCCATGCATGGGCTTGATAGTAGGTTTTTCCATCACTCTTCATATCTGCCGCAGCGACTTGTAAGCCGTATTTTTGCCAACCGACCCAACCAGCACCGCCATCCATGAAAGCCATATCAGCAGAACCAAAGCGTAATGCTTCCAAGGCAAGTGCATCAGAAGTGATAGGGTACAATTCTACTGGATAGCCTATTTGTTGTGACAAATAATCTGCAAGTCGATATGGGTTTTCATCAAAGTTGCTATAATCGTCTTTGATTGAAAATGCGATTTTTATTGATTCGGGTACAATTACGCCGTCATCATCAATTCGTTGCTCACCAGCAATGCAACCAGACAAACTTGATGCTGCTATAATTAGAACTAGAAAAATTGGTTTTATCGACATACATGACACTCCTAATTAGGTCGCCCTAAAACGCCCCCGTATATGAAGGTTTAGGGCGCCCTAAATCATACACTTCCGCGGCATTAATGTTAAATTTCACCGTATGGCTACATTTTATGCAGAAAGCCAATCTAACACTAATTCTTCCGCGTACCTATTGGTTGTAAGATCTGGGTGTCCAAGAGGTCTAATGATGACTAAAATCTGTAATTCCCCGCCCCAAGTTGAGGTCGCTGCACAAAGTACTTCGCCGACTTTAACTCCTTCTTCATTAGACCCTATTGATAGTGCCCGCAACTCATATTGACGAATTACAATATTCTCATCAATCCCAAGTGTGCTACTCACATAGCGATGTGTCTCTTGATTTGGTATGGGAGTGAGTGCTATTTCTTCAGGGTTCAATCTAACAAATGACAACTCATCATCTAATAATTCAATGGCTTGATGTAATCTTGATTGTTCCAATCCCATCAATGATGCCAAATTTAAACTTGAACTCGCAGAACCATAGATACCTAATTGGTGAGGAGTTCTAATCGAAATAGATTGTATTATTTCCAGATCTAATTCACCAGTTGATGGAGTCATAAGCCACGTATATTGTTGACTAGCTGGCCAAATGGGCGCATTGGGATTCTCAGTTAACAACGGGTCCCCCCAAGAATCCGGTGATTTAGGTTGAGATACTGGAGATAAACTTCCAAGCATTATCATGCTAATCATGAATACACAAACCATAGCCCTAGGAACTTTTGTTTGGACCCATGTTATTCGACCAGCAGGTGATAGTACTGACAAGATCAAACCAAGGGGTGCAATTACCAAAACACCGTAAGGTATTATCCAAATCAGAATTATGGACAATCCGAGGAATTCTAAACCCATTGGACCAAATACTTCTCTATAATTGAAAATAGTTGAAGTTTCTTCTTTTTCTTGTTTCTTAACGAATTCCCTATACTGCAAAAAGATAACAGCAATAATCGCAACAACAAGGCCCGCAGAATAAATTATACCCCCTAGCATTGTTGTTCCCGTAAATGGATTGACTACCTTTCAGTGATGATACTTTTGCTTTGAGAGACTATGAAACGGTAGAATATCAAGTGATTGCGATTTAGGCGTACACATGGCGGAGGTCGTGTTACAACTTGTTGGCGCGTCTTGTCGTCACTACATTAGCGCTCCAACGCTAACAAAACCATGGAAGAAAATTCGTGGACCCGGCATTCCCAAAATTGACTTGTCTCTCCACAGAGGCACAATATTGGGCCTAGTTGGTCCAAATGGTGCAGGGAAAACGACCTTGTTACGAATGTTGGCGGGAGTCTTACCCCTACAGAAAGGAAATGCTGTGTTCACCTCTCTAAAAGGTGATCAAACGATTGAAAGAAAATTATCAACCAGGGTTGAATTAAGAGAACTTATTGGACATATGCCGGAGCAAGTTCGCTGGCAGGGAAGGAAAACAGTTCATGATGCAATGGTTGAAATCGCTGCTATGAGAGGTTCATCAGAACATCGTATTCTTGGATTGATTAAACTGGTAGGTTTGAAGTCACGAATTGATTCTCCTCTAGATGAATTAAGTCAAGGTATGCGGCAACGTCTGACTTTAGCCACTGCATTACTGGGTTCTCCAGATATTCTACTTCTCGATGAACCATTCAATGGATTAGACCCTGTTGCTGCACAAGCATTTGCCCAACTATTACAACAGTTGAGTGGAAAAGGAGTTTCTATTGTGATCTCCTCTCACCAAGTATCAGGACTAATTGGGCTAATAGATAGAATCGCATTACTTCATCGCGGTCAACTACTAATCGAAGGTGAAATAAAATCGGTCGAAAAAGAGTTGGAATTGAGTGATAGGTTTGACTTAACTGGAACTTCAAAGCCACCATCATCTGAGTTGGTTAAAAAATTAGGAATGGAACTGCTTGAATCTGAAACTAACCAAGACTCTTGGCAAATGCAACTGAAGGGTAATGCCGATGGGGTGCTGAAAAAACTCATCAGTGAAGGTATTGAAGTAGAATCTTGGCAACCACATGCACCCGATTTAGTAGAGATGTTATGCGCTTCAACAGGACTTAGGGTAGAGGATGTTGGCTTAGAAATAACTTCATCCGCATTCCTACCACTGATTAATAGGGAGGTGGAAGAAGAATGAGAGGAAAGGCATCATACCGAAAAGTAACCTCTCTAATTGTCAAAGAGAAAATCTTCTCAACAAGGATGTTATTGATGTTCCCAATATTACTATTGTTTATTCCTGGAATGGCTTGGGGATTTTCAGACCCTAACATCATTCTCCCAGGTGGTCATCGACCTGAAACACCGATGGAAGTACTATTTTATTCCAGCCTTGGAATTGTTTTCGGTGGAACTATGTGTGCTGTTTTAATGGCTTTTGATGGTGTAAGCAAAGAAAGAGCAAGCGGGGTACTAGAAGTAAAATTAGCTCAACCGATGTCTCGGTTAAATCAAACACTTGCCCTAGTGCATGGTACTTCGATTGCAGTAATTATTCCTGTAACTATTTTGGTGCTAATCTCAGTAGTTATTATTCGTTATAGAATGGGAGTTTGGCCAGAAGCCATGGATCTCATTGTCCACATTATTGCAACTGGACTGATTTTAATATGGTATACATTATTCACGTTAATCGCTTCTTCAAAAGCGAGAGAGCAGGGGACTGCGATGGCTTTTGGAGTCGGTATTTGGTTTTTCTTCACATTCTTGTGGGCATTGGTAACAAGTATGGTCGCCCTTGCTTCTGGAATTGCCATCGGCCAAGATAATGATTCTTCTTGGATTGCATTAGAAGGAGCTCTTGATTTATTTTCACCAAACGGTGTTTATCACCACATACTAGAAACACGGTTATCAGGCGTTCAACGCGGCGTTCCTGGTTGGCAAATTGGAGTTATGGCAATTGCTTGGACTATTTTGCCACTTTGGATACTTACAAAACGAATGGAAAATTTAGTTCCTTGAAATAAGCAAAACACTGCCCCTAAAGGGGCAAGTGTATTAGATGACACCTAGTATCAATTGATATGGCAGATGTAAACACTAGGCTGAAAATTTCCTCACTCATTCTCAGTGTGATATTGTTAATGATGACATTATCACCGATTCAACAGCAAGAAAATGGATTTGAAGAAAATATTATTCTTGATGCTGAAGCAAGGGAAGATGATGTCGGGCAAGTTAACTGTAGTGGTTTGACTTTTGAAGATTTATTTGATTATGATTTTGCAAGTTTTGACATCAATATCCTTGATGATTGGGCGACTGTAGATTATTATGCTAACTCTTGGGTAAACGGTTCAAATGCAGCTACTGTTAGAGAAAATCTTGACGAATTAATAGGTTCTCAAGATGTACCAGGTGGCGGTAACGGATGGTTAAGTACTGATGAAAGAGATGCTGTTAGAGCGATTGGACCGGATTGTATCGCCGACATGGATACAAGAATTGGTTTGAAAGAAGGAGTGGCTCCTCGACATGGTGTTGAATTCAACCAGTGGAGTTTCATTCAAGATGGAATCGCATTGGATGAGGTAAGTCTAGTTCCATCCGATCATGAAGAAAAAAGGACTTGTCAAAACCTATTAGCATCTAACGGTTGCTATGAGGTCCCTGTTTCAGCAACTGATGATTTAGAAATCAGTATGTTCCTTGCCGACGGAAAGACACATAATACCGAATTTAACCAATTACCTAACAAAGGGGTGTCAAATTTCACTCTTGCAATAAATGTCACAAATGTCACAGATGCCATATTTGTATTTACATTCCCTCAAACCCAAGGTTTGAGAATGCTAGATTTCTCCACAATGGATGATGGGGTTCAGAATGATGCCCTTGAAACCCCAGTAATAGAAAATCTTCCTAATGGAAGAATGAGAGTATCTATTGATGTCGAATATCCTACTTCCAATTACCCAGTAATTCGTGAAATATTTATTGATTTCACGACTTTAGAAGTTGAGGATAATGACATACCAATTTGGAGTAGTAGTGCACCTGATGACGGCATGGTGATTCCGTTATCTGGTGATGGAACTGTTGTCGCGGTAGATGGAGAAAATACTGAAAATTGGGCAAGTGATAATCATGGGTGGACATTAGATTGTGACTTTGTTGAAGATGGCTGGTCAAGTCAAATGGATGCGGATGGGGCATTTATTATCACATCTGTTGGCACTGGTTCTTCACAGGCAACTTGTAACCTCAAAGATACGTATGGAGAATATTCCGAACTATCTAGAACTTGGACATTTGGTCAGCTATTTTCATCAAGTGCTGTGATGAATGAAGCAAGTGAGGAATTAGAATTCACCATTACGCCAACTGGATTGGTTGGAGAAATGACAATAATGGCTCATGCCCATCAATCGGAAAATATGGCGGATGCAAAAACAATCACTGTTGCAACGAGTGAAATAACAACTGGTTTGTCCCTCAAAAAATTAAGACCTGGCGCGGTACTGATCATGGGGACTGCTGATGCAACTAATATGATGACATATTCATTTATGCTGAACTTTGGCCTTGAAAAATCAAGTTCTCCACCCGTCATAGAATTGGTTACTGGAATAAGTCAAGAAAATGCTACGTGGGATGAGAGCGGATTGAAATTTACCTTGAAAGGTACAGTGATTGACCCTGATGGCGAGGAAGTGACTCTATTGCTATCACTTTGCGGTGGCTCAACAACCGATTTTACCCAAGTCGGAACTAATTGGGAAATTGATGTTTCAATAGCCTCTTGTATGCAGCAAGGAATTACTGAATATGATGTAATTATTTCTGCTACTGATGAATCCGGAGTTATCGGAACCTTATCTGTGTTCATTCCCGACCCTTATGCTGAGGACAATGGTGACATCATAATCGATGATGGCAAACCTTCTGAAGAGGGTGGGCTTCCCTCATTATCTATGCTTTCAACGCTGATAATCACATTATTGGCAATGGCATTTTGGCAAAGAAAGCAATATTTGTGAATACCGACCCCCTTAAAGGAGGAGGGCTTCCGCATTGTGTTTGCGGAATACCATGTTTACTGGTACTATTGAGTCGTTGAGCCACGAAGGGGGATTACTTGTTAAATTTACAGGTTCATCACCTGCGCTAGAATCTATAATCACTGATGCTACCACTGGTGATTATATTGGTAAAGTGGATTCAGTATTAGGAAACACTAATTCTCCATTAGTTCATGTTGCACATATTGAAAGAAAACTCGTCATGCAATCCTTAGTTGGAAAGGAAGTCGGCGTGAGGTCGAAAAAACCTCGTGAAGAACGCCAAAACGACCGTGACCAACGCCGTGACCAGCGCAATGAAAGAAACGGAGATCGTGATGGTCGACGTGGAAGTCGCGACGAAAGAAGGCAAGAAAGAAATCATCAACCAAGTGAAGATTGGGATTGTCCTCAGTGTCAAAATAATAATTATTCATTCCGTCAAAACTGTAACCGTTGTGAAGCGCCTCGGCCAAGTTCAGGTCGTTCAAGCGCTCGCCGCGATGAAAGATATGGCGGTAGAGATGATAGAAGAGGTCGTGATGACAACAGGGGTCGTGGTGATCGCCGTGGAAGTCGTGATAGTGGACGTGATTCTAACCGTTCAAGTGGACAACGCGATGGTGCAGATAACAGTAATGATTGGGACTGTCCTAAATGTCAAAATAGTAATTTCTCATTCCGCTCGGAATGTAACCGATGTGGCCTTGAAAGAGAAGGTGGAGCACCTAGCCCTTCACGTCAAAGAAATGACCGAAGTGGTGGAAGAGATGGTGGGTTCCGGGACCGTAGAGATAGCGGAAGAGATAGATTCAGCAGATCTGATAACCGAAGTGGTGGTAATGAAAACCGCATGGATGGAGATTGGGAGTGTCCTAAATGCCATAACAATAACTTCGCAAGAAGAGATGAGTGTAATCGATGTGGCCTGGCTCGTTCAGGCGGCGGCGGTGGCGGCTACAGAGGCGGTCGAGACGGTGGAAGAGATTCTGGACGCAGCGGCGGTGGTGGCGGTTACAGAGGCGGTCGAGACGGTGGAAGAGATTCTGGACGTAGCGGCGGTGGCGGTGGCTACAGAGGCGGTCGAGACGGTGGAAGAGATTCTGGACGCGGTGGCGGTGGCTACGGTGGCGGTCGAGACGGTGGAAGAGATTCT
>JAACCR010000057.1 GCA_009937205.1 Methanobacteriota archaeon
ATTAAGTCCGCTATCTGGAACCATTACCAAATATCCCATCCTTGTTTCTGGATGATAATCTCCACCAGTAGTGAAAAATTTATCATTCCCAGTTAATTGAGGGTAACGAGAATTATCGATTAAGCGTTCATCCATCATACTGAGATTCAAGACACTCGGAATAGAATTACGATTATATGATATTTCTTCATCATATGCACCTTTGTCAAGATAATTACAATTCTCTTGGCTGGCTTGACCGCTTATTGAAAATTTAACCCAACCTGCAGTATTGTCAGTCGCCACCCACGACATATTCCAAGTAGTTTCGCCATTTGCCCTTTCATCGATTGCTCGCCAGATATAACCTTCATCACTCAACGCTGCTGTTGCTCCAGTTATCTCACCTGTAAAATAATCTAAACATTGAATTGATTGTTCTAAATTATAGCCTCTTTTATCGGATTCATCTGGTAGGTGATTATCTGAATTACCCCAATCAATCAAATCATCATTACTTGGTTGGAATTCGTTTGCTTGAGGACGATTATCATAATTCTTACCCAAATCAAGTAGTTTAAAACCCCTCTTAAGAGTGATGCGATCAAAGGAATGGTGGATTTCTAATTCACCATCAGGCAAGACATAATCTCCTAGTAATTTTGAAGTTGTAGAACAACCTGCTCGATTGGAATCGCTTCCTGAAATTACTACATCTACTGTTTGTTTAGCAACCCATGGACTGTCTTCTCCAACCCAAAGGGTCATCGAAGCAGAGCCAAGACAATATGCTTCCAAATCATGATGAGTTGCGGTGATTTTCCACATGGGATCATTACCAATTTCTTCAATTCCGATAACTCTCCAATCCCATCCAAGGTTAGATCCTGTCGCGTCATTATCAATCAAATCATTGGCAAATAATTCTTTGACTTCAACCGGTTGTAAAAGCAAGGCAAATCCAGGCGCTATTGTTTCTAGTCCACCGAACAATGAGCCAACCCCGTAAGACATTGCATTGCCTTGATAAGCATCATCTAGAGTTACGCTCCATTGAACTTGATTAGCAATAGATGATTGTTCTCTTAATTCAGTCCAACTTGTCGAGGTTAATTCTGAAGAACCACTAACGCTAGCAAATGTGTCGGAACAAGGGGCTGAAGGTAGAAGTGAGCGAAGATGGCGTTGTACTGTAAATCGATCAAAGTCAAAAGAATTGGTTGCTTCAACAGCAAGCCAATCAGCGCCTTGGCCACCACGTACTGAGACGGCGCCTAATCTATCCAACGAACTTTGCGAAGATAGTTCATCCGCACCACCGTCAACAATAGAAGTTTGACCCATTCCAGAATATTCAAGGCTGATTTTACATATGTCATCTTCAGTCTCTATATTATCCAATACTAAATCTAAGAACCCTTCAGTGGCAATGAATTCACCTTCTGAAATTGAATATTTCATCTCGTCACCATATTTTAGGGGGTCTCCTGTAAATGGGTCAAGTTGGTTATTGATGAACCACCAACCCCCAGCTGCAAGCATCATTGCGGTTAGTAATACAGCAGCAACTTGTGGACGTTTGATAATATCGAAAAGAGTTGCTGGTTTGTTATTCTCCTTTGATTTACGAGGAATTGGGGCTGGTTTTTCCTCCTCTAGTTCATCGATGAGATCTGCATCCAGAATTTCAGCATCAATGAAATCCTCTTCTGCAAGTTCTATATCTTGTGAAATTACTTCATCTTCTTCGGGAGTTAATGTAGATTCATCTTCCAATGACATTACAAATTCTTCTTCGACTACTGCGGGCTTTTTTTCCTTGGAGGGTTTTGCTTTGGATACCTTCTTTACAGACAGTCCAATTGCGCTTCTATCAAGCCCAAACTCTAGTAATCTTTCAACCAAAACACTTTTTTTGCCCGTAGTTGATAGATCGTTCAAAATGCATAAGGCCTTCAATTTGGCAACCGTCAAAGAGGATGTCTCTTCTACCGTCATAGTGAACTCCAAACCAATGGCGCGCATTAATCCCTTTCAAGACCTGCCCTTGTTGGGTCAATTAAATGGCCATTCACGAAGGGTTGTCAAAAAGGCAAGGTTACTAATTGAAATCGGCAATAAAGGTGTTCTCATTCTTCGTAAGCACTGAATGAACCATCTTCCGATTTAACATAAACCGATTGGGCATAGGTGCCATCAGCATATATTTTGAAATAATAACCATTATCGGTTTCTTCGAATCTTTCACTAACTTCTTCTGCTACTTCTTCGGCAACTGGTTCACTTTGTTCTACTTCTGCTGATGGAGCGCCTGGCGGGCCAGATGTTGGCCCACTTGTAGGGCCGCCTGTTGGTCTTGAAGGTGGTGCACCGGCAGGTCCTGCTGCGATTTTGTCCTTGGAAATTTCAGATAATACTTTGGATTCGGTCGTTTCATTGGTACCTTCTAGCATAGAGCGCACTGTTTCACCATGCTTCTGAGCACCGGTAAAGGCAAAGATTGAGATGAATAAACAGCATAATCCAATCACTCCTGCGAATATTTGGTTAGGCCACATCTTTCCGTTAACCTTCATATCGGAATTCACATCACCCAAATTATCTCCATTAGAATCTACATATTGAACTATCATGCAATAAGCAGCTGGGTCAACATCAAATTCAAAATCGTATGTTACACCTGCACTTGGAGTATCTTCTGTCACCTGATAGTGATGGATATGGCCGCTTCCATTCCTTGCCAACGGAGTAAATTCTCCAAGATTACTTTGACAATCATCCGCTTGTATTAGATAGGCACCAAGTAAAACTCCAGACTGTGCTGGAGGATTGATTACATCGACTGATATCGTAACTGGTACATCTGTAAAATCATCCCCTGGAATTGGCAATCCCCAAATGTATCCAATATCTTTCTCCGCTGAATTGGTAAAATCATCGTAATTCGCTCCAAACGGCATTGGAAATAATGCGAAACCAAACAAAATTGCTGCGATCCCCAGATACATGAAAACATTCCATCGAGCCTGTTTTAATGCCGCCTTACGTCCAGCTAATGACATGTTTTCTAGTTGCTCATCCATGTCTTCATCGACAGCAATCTCGTTGGCAAGTTCTACCTGCTCATCGTCGGTCATACCCGTTGCCACATTATCCAAGCACTTGAAAGAAACGGAAAGTCTACACCGTGAAAGGCGATGACCTCAATAATGAGGCCTATTTGCGTGTAACATGGGAATTCGTGTTGCTGTGCTATCACGTGGCCCCCGTTTGTATAGTACACGAAGATTGGTGGAAGAGTGTAAAAAACGGGGGATAGAGGTCGAAGTTGTAGACCCAATGAAATTCTCCCTTTTTGTTGCAAATGGTGATACCAATGTTACATACAAAGGTGAATCATTCGCATTTGATGCGATAATTCCTCGAATTGGACATTCCATCACAAAACATGGTGTTGCTGTTTTACGACATTTGGAGCAATTGGATGTATGGTCTGCAAATACTGGCCAAGGGATATTGCAAAGTCGTGATAAATTACACGCCAGCCAAATTCTTGCAAGAAACAATATTCCAGTTCCAAGAACGACCTATGTGCGAGATACATTAGATATTGAAGCTGCTATTGATTCGGTCGGAGGCCTACCAGTCGTCATCAAGGTGACTTCTGGAACACAGGGGCAAGGAGTTTTCTTGCGACATACTCTGCACGAAGCAAAGAATTTAGTTCAGGGGTTGTTAATGACTGGACGTTCAATTTTAATTCAAGAATATATTGCAGAATCACATGGTAAAGATATTCGGGCTCTAGTCGTTGGTGACAAGGTAGTTGCTAGTATGCGTAGAAGGGCTAGAGGTAGAGAATTTAGAAGCAATTACCACCTCAATGGTACTGTGGAAAAGGTTGACCTGCCCGACGACATTGCAGAGGTTGCTTGTCGTGCAGCCCGCGTATTAGGGTTACATATCGCTGGAGTGGATCTGCTTGAATCTGACCAAGGCCCATTGGTTCTAGAAGTAAATTCATCACCTGGCCTAGAAGGAATTGAAAAGGCTAGTGGAGTTAATGTCGCTGGTGAAATTATTGACTTCGTTACTTCTGAAGCTTCATTCTCTAAAGTTGATTTAGACCAATTAATGCGCACTGTCCCTGGCCAAGGAATGATGTCTTTGCAAATTAGAAATCATCCGAATCTCGTTGGAGAAAAATTGTGTGACCTTTTCAAAAGTAGTGTGGAAGTTCCTGTTTTCGCATTGTCAAGAGATAATTCCTTGTTGTGGAATCCGGACTCGGAATTACAATTAAGATACGCTGATGTTCTAATTTGTTATGGAGAACTTACAGAACTTCGCTCTTCCCTTAGGCAAGCAATAGGAGAAATTCCGAATAACCTTGATACTGAAGTTGAGCAAGAATCCTAAGTTGAATTGAAAACAATAACAAGTAATAAGCATTATTTGCGATTAATTTGCGATTAGTTAATACAGCGTTGCCAATATTATCCGTCAAACTGTATTGTGATATTTGCTGTTAGCGCGCGGTGGCTTCTTATGATAGGCCACTGTCCTCTTTCATGCTCTTAGGAGCAAATGGGATGTACGGCCGCTTCGGCGGTAGGCGAATTTCGCCAAAAAACGAGGAGGAAGAGAGATGCGGTCACGCAAAGCAAGAAGACCAAGCCAACTAAGGCTGGATGCTGAATCTCTTAGCCTTCCAACTCGATTAATTCACTTACAAGACCTAGATTGGATCAGTTGTTATCAACGACAATTACGTACCGAAAATAAGTCCGAAAATACTCGACGCAATTATATGTGTCACCTTAGAAGTTTAATCGAAACTACATTGCCTGAAGAACAGGTATTATCACAACATGATTATGATTTTATGACAATTCTTGAATTGGCTTCACGAATGGAACCATTGAATGGTAGAATAGACCGTTGGTCTCATTCTCAAGCCGATTTAAGGCCTACAACTTTCAATGCCAAACTCGCGGCAGCAAAGCATTTATTGAAGTGGCTTGGTCAAATTTGGCCAGACCATATTGGGAGAGTAAAGACTGGTAAGAGACTGCCTAGAGTTTTATCTCGTAGCGAATTATCAATGGTATTGGAAGCATCTAGATTGAGTGAAAATGCTGTTGCTTCAATTGTTGTTGTGATGTTATTAGATACTGGCATGAGAGTGAGTGAGATATGTAACCTGGATATTGGTGATATCGATTTTGCCGATGGATCTGCTAGAGTTAGAGAAGGAAAGGGCGATAAAGACCGACTAGTATTATTCACAGATAGAACATTGGAACGAATCAAAGCATGGTTACCGGTAAGAAATGAAAGAGCCGCTAAAGATGAATTAGCATTCTTACTCAATACTCGTTGCAGAAGATTACAACCTCGTGGTGTTCAAAGACTGATGGATAACTTGGCTGTTGAAGCATCTATCCCTAAAGGAAAACTAACACCCCATGTATTGAGGCATAACTTTGCTACCGGTTTACTTGAAAGAGGGGCAGATTTGGTTTCTATTCAACGATTATTGGGCCATTCCAGCATAGCAACTACTAGGAATTACTTGGAGATTTCAGACCAAACACTGCGAGAAGTATACCATCGCGCTCAAGCAACTCGTAAAACAATTGAAGCTGAAGCTGCACAGCAGCAACATGATGTTGAGGAATTAATTGAAACAACGCCTTCTACCAGTTCACTGGGAATTTGATTCAATTACGCTTTTGTTTGCGCTTAGAAATTGATTTAGGTCCAAGCCATTCTCTATGCGGCCGTATTTCTTGGCCGGTGTGCCCTACTATTGGGCAATACTTTCCAGATCGGCAACGTGAGCAGTTTTCTTTTGCTGGCAATTCTACCGCCTTGCGAAGTTTTCCGTACTTACGCCTTGGCATGAATAGACAACTAAACTAAACGGCTTTTGTTTATTGCGATTGATTGGAAGTGAAATCAACGTTTCTTCAAACGCTTCATCCAATCGAACTGGTCTACGTTCTTTGGAACTTTGATGACTCCACCTTTTCTTCCAGTTCCTTTAGCGACATTCTTCACTTTGCTAGCAGTGGCTTTGGCAACCTTACTGATTTTCTTAGGTGTTGCTTTCGCGGCTTTTTTAGCCTTAGTAGTAGTTTTCTTTGCTGAAGACTTTGCTGCTGTTGCGGCTTTCTTAGCCTTAGCAGGAGCTTTCTTAGCAGCCGCC
>JAACCR010000058.1 GCA_009937205.1 Methanobacteriota archaeon
AGAATCTCTTCCACCGTCTCGACCGCCACCGTAGCCACCGCCACCGCGTCCAGAATCTCTTCCACCGTCTCGACCGCCTCTGTAGCCGCCACCGGCGCCACGTCCAGAATCTCTTCCTCCGCCGCCTCTGTAGCCACCGCCACCGCGTCCGGAATCTCTTCCTCCACCGCGGTTTCCACCTCGGTTGTTATTTCCATAGTGATTACTACGGTTATGCCTTCCACCGCTATTATTTCTAGAATTAGAACCTTGACGCCCATATGATTTTGCTTTGGGTGCAATAAATTCCACTTCGAATTCAGGAATATCTGAAAACTCAGGAGGATCAAAATTACATCTAATTCCTACTTGTTGTTGAATACGGACATAGGATCTTTTCTGAGGTTTTTGAACCAGTGAGACTACAACTCCAGATGTTCCAGCACGAGCTGTTCTTCCACTTCGGTGTTTGTAGGCCTTACCGTTTTCAGGAGGGTCATAATGAATTACACAATTAACGCCTGCAACATCAATACCTCTAGCGGCTACATCAGTTGCTACTAGAGCCATTGTTTCTCCATGTTGGAATCTTTCCATGGCTCTATCTCTGTTACGTTGACTTAATCCTCCATGTAATGTTTCAACTGAAACACCATCGTATTCCAATTCATCTCCTACTCTATCTACACCTGCGCGTGTACGGCAGAAAACAATAGCACGTCCTGTTTTTCGGATCAATTCAGCACTTATTGGTCCTTTCTTTGAACCTGGAATCATCCAAAATAAATGTTGCATTGACTCCATTGAAACTTCCTTTGGTCCAACTTCAATTGTCACAGGGTCTATTTGATAATCTCTAACCAAATCTGCAACTTCTTCATCTAAAGTTGCACTGAACAGAATGGTTTGCCTCTCTCTTTTACACATATTAAGAATCTTACAAACTGGTTCCATGAATCCCATGTCAGCCATTCTGTCCGCTTCGTCAAGAACTACACAATTAACATCTTGAAGGGAGACATTGCCTCTGTCAATTAAATCCAATAATCTACCTGGGCATGCTACCAAAATATCAACACCACGGTCAAGTGCTTTGAATTGTTTAGTGTATGACACACCACCATAAACTGCAAGCACATACAATTTGAGTTCCCATGCAAGAGGCTCTAATACATTGTAAATTTGTTCTGCAAGCTCACGAGTTGGAGTTAAAATTAGAGAAGTTGGACAGAATGGTCTTGATTCAGTAGTCTTTGCTAGTAGAGGAAGTCCGAATGCCAAAGTCTTACCAGATCCAGTTGGAGCACGGCAACAAACGTCCTTTCCTGCCATACCATCTGGTATAGCTGCAAGCTGTACCTCAAAGGGAGAAAGGATGCCTTGGGACTGTAAAACACGTACGACCTTGGGGTCCACGCCGAGGTCAGCGAAGGTAACGTTTTCAGTGTCCATGTCTGTGGCCGTCTGCCAACCCTATTTAGCACCATCAGTTAAAAAAAGGCAATAATGAAACACTATATACTTGATTATTCTTTACAAACGAGCATTGCAACTGCATTTCCGCCGCCCAAGCATAGAGTTACTATTCCCGATTTACCACCTGTTCTGCGCATGACTCCAAGCATTGTGATCAAACATCTTGTTCCGCTCGAACCCAGTGGGTGACCCAAAGCAACTGCACCACCGTGGAGGTTGAATCTATCATCAGGAATCCCAACTTCTTTGGCAACTGCACATGAAGCACTTGCAAAAGCCTCATTATGCTCATAAATATCCACATCTAATACTTCTAAATTATTTCGTTTTAAGAGACTCCTTATTGCTGGAATCGGAGCACTCATGACCCGTGATGGTTCAACACCTGATGTCACATAATCTTCAACATAAGCGATTATTTCCCAACCTTGTTGTTTGGCAAAATCAGCATTTGCCAGCAATATTGCACTTGCTCCATCATTAATTGTACTTGCATTACCTGCTGTTACTTGCCCTTCTTTGTTGAATACTGTTCTTAGATTTGCTAAAGATTCCGCAGTGGTACCGGCACGGATTCCTTCATCTCGTGAAAATTGTATTGCATCTCCCTTTGTTTGTGGAAGTTCTATACTAAAGGTCTCCCAATCAAACCATCCATTTTCCCACGCAGTTGCTGCTCTTTGTTGGGATCTGGCTGCGTATTTATCAGATTCTTGACGAGATATTGAGCACTCTTGTGCAACAGTTTCCCCAGTATTCCCCATGTGTATGTCATTATAAACATCCCAAAGTCCATCATGAATCATTGAATCTATGGGTTTGGAATCCTCTATTGTTGCACCAGATCTTTGACCCATTAACAACTGAGGTGCATTGGTCATGCTCTCCATTCCCCCGGCAATAATCACATTATACTCGCCAGCACGAATACTATTTGCTGCTGTCATTGCTGCTTTTAGAGATGAACCACACACTTTGTTCAAGGTCATACAAGGAGTTGAAACAGGCAATCCTGCACCTAATGCGACTTGACGCGCAGGGTTTTGACCTGCACCCGCCTGCAAAACTTGGCCAAATATTAACTCGTCAACAATTCCAGATGCGGTGTTAATGTTCAGCCTGCTGCATAATTCTTTGACACTGAGAATTCCTAACTCAACAGCTGAAAAGGTGGATAGAGCCCCTCTTAACTTACCAATCGGTGTACGGGCTACTGCACATATGGCGACACGCGGTAGGGACATAACCATCCGAGTAAAAGCATACCTTTCAATGTGATGTTGAACAATAATTACCTTGAGAAGCCTTGATGAAGCAAACCTACTCGCCCCGACATGGGCAAATTCAAGACCGGTTTTGAACCGACACGAGCAAAAGATGAAATGAGACATGTTGAAGTAGAGATAGATTTCACACCAAATGCACTTGCATCAATTCTTTACAGGCAAGGAGATACTGTAATTTTAGTGTGTGTAACAAAAGAATCAAGGTTACCTGGCTGGTTCCCAAGAGACTCTTCAAAAGGCTGGGTTCATGCTGAATATTCACTTCTACCTGGTTCAACCGATTCTCGCTTCCGCCGTGAAAGAAGAGGTGCAAAGGGAAGAACTCAAGAAATTGAACGTCTTATTGCTCGTTCATTACGTGCCGCTGTTGATTTAGAGGCCTTAGGTCCAATCGCACTCAATGTTGATTGTGATATTCTAAATGCTGATGGAGGAACCCGCTGTGCATCGATAACTGCGGGAAATCTTGCGTTGAGATTGGCTGTTAGAAGGCTTATTGCTAAGGGAATTTGTCTTCCAAAAGATCTTCGACCAACTTTTGAACAACAAAAAGAAGGTGGTTGGGTTGCCCCTAAATTATCTGATGTTGAGGCAACCAACCATGAAAACGCTGTTATTCCACACGACTTGGCTGCAATCTCTGTTGGATTGATTGACCATGAAGTTTGGTTAGACCTAGATTATTTGCTAGATTCTAATGCGGATGTTGACATGAATGTCGTCAAAACTGCTGATGGAAAATATGTTGAAATCCAAGGAACTGGAGAAGAAGCAACATTCTCTGGCGATGAGTTGATGTCACTGCTCGGTCGTGCTGATGGCGGGCTAGAAGTCTTATTTGATGCTCAAAAACTGATTCTTGACGGTATTGAATAAATCTTTGACCACGAGAGAAGCAAAGCACTGTAACAAAAGCCTTGATATGGCGAGGGGACTCGCCAATGTGTACGGGTAAGTAGCTTAGTTGGGAGAGCGCGGCACTGAAGATGCCGAGGTCGCTGGTTCAAGTCCGGCCTTACCCACCAACTGTTCAAATATTCGCGATTAGCATTCATTGTTTTTCTTTCAGGAACTGTTTTTTGTAGATTTCAAGAGTATACTTCATGTGCTAATGCTTTTCTTCTCATAATATGGGGAAGTCAGCGAGCGGGGGTGACATGCCTAAGGAAAGCCTTGACCCCGAGACAAAAATCCGCGATAAAACCGCAAAGGAACTTGGCTCTATTCGCCGTAGAAGAACTAATGATAACAAATCGTTTTTGAGTAGTAAAGAAGATTTGGTTCTTTTTGGAGGAATCGTATACGCTGGTGTTTTCGGTCTCCTTCTATTTGCAATGTCTTCCGGAATGGTTGGTAATACAACCTCAATCGATCATCAAGCATCCACTACATTCTTGGATATTGGAGATGAATGTGAAGAAATCACCGAGGAACCTTGGATGCACATCTTCCCGGATACTGACCGTGAACTATTTTCAATCGCAGGCCATAACCTCCCATTGGGAACTGCAGTACTGAACTATACAATCCTGGAGATACATACCGAGAGTGAAGTTGTTGTTTCATCTGAAGAAACAACACGTGCCGTTGCCGGAGAAGGGGAAACTGCGGCGGGTAGAGCTTCTCACAGAGCGACTTATTCAGAACTTGAAGCTGGCCATTATGAATTCATATTACGCATAACCGTGTATAATGATTCAGATATTCAAAATGCAACTATTGTTGAAGGTGGAGAACAAATAAGTAAAGAAATAATGTTCGAAATTGAGGAAAAAGAGAAGGCTTTTGATTTCCTTCCATTCGTTTCAAGTGAAACGATTAGAGACATTAGAATCACTGACCAAGGCGCTAGATCGTGCTGGGGCGTGCAGGATTTAGGTGATTGGGGCTATCTCTTGATGGGAGCGGAATTGGGTGGCGGCAGGGAAACTGCAATGCTAACTGGTGGTTCTGCTGGCATCCCTGCTTGGTGGATGGCTTTTGTTTCGCTTTCACTTTCAGTTGTTTCATTAATGGTATTGTACCCTATTACATACAAAGTATACCATCAAGAAGCTGACGATATGCTGTCCCGCTCCCATATTACTAGATTGGTTGAAGACACCATTACAAATACCGCTACAAGATTACAAATTGATGTAGATTGGGAATTGTATAAAATTGAACCCAGAGAATTGTCGATTGATATTATGGTTCCATACAAGAATACGGATGGGACATTCTCAGATAACAGAGATGTTCGTGCAGAAGTATTGAAAGAAATCCTTGATGAATTTGCAATTTTCAGAGTATTCAAGCCAGTTCAACTAACTGTTAGAACGATAGGTGCCGGACATGATATTGACTTTGATTCTGGAGTAGGCGTCGGTTCCGCAGGAATGGATTCCGAACAATCAGAGCAAGATTATACCTCATTCTTCTCTGAATTACATACCTTGTCCGTAGTTGAAGATGAAGTGAGAGATTCTCTAGACCTGTTCTTCACGCGCCGTTCTGATGTCAATTTAGAAGGTGCTGTTGTCACAAGTGATGACAGAGTAATATTCGTATCAGTGATTTATTACCCTACACAGAGGTTTGCTTTCTTCAGATTTAAGAAAACCACTGATCAAATTCAAGATGAATTATATCAATATATTTCTCCACGGAATTCAGATCTACTCGGCAGTCAAGAATTGATAATAAAAACTAGAAATCAAGTTTCAACTCTCGCAGATAGATCGGGTGCTGGAAGAATAGAACAGAGTGGCTCAGATGATGAAAGAGTTGTTGCTATTGCAAAGCAAGATGGTCTTGGCGGAAAGATGCTGCAAACAAAATTCATTGGCAACGCTCTATCCACTGTTGAATATATGGCAAACGAGAAACGTGATTTTATTAATCGCTGGGGCTTCTGGGGTCTAATCGCTTTCGTTTGGATTCCATTTATGGCATCTGGTGTGTTGGTTGGCGCCATGTTAGGATTATTATCAAGAATGAACTTTACTAGAGTTTTATTAGCGACTGGACTTGGTGGTGTTGCTGCTTCAGTAACATGGGCATATACTGCAGAAGGTATTGTCAAGGTCATGCATCAGTACAAATTAGAAGCGGTTATTCCGTTGGTAATTATCGTATTCATTCTACTAACGGTATTCCACATGCGTTCAACTAAGATGCGTAGACAAACCGAGTTATTTGAAGACACTTTACTCGATAACTTCCACGCTGATGTTCAAGCAAAATATGGCGAAAACTGAGGTTTTGAATTGCAGTCAATAACCGTCATTGAAGGGAGTGATGGTCACATAGGTGAGTTGGCCAATATCGGCATCATTACTACCAGTGATAGAGCCAGCACAGGCCAATATGAAGACCAAGGTGGACCGGCGATTTTAGGGTTTTTTAAAGAAGCGATAAGGAGTCCTATCACTGTACATTATAGGTGCGTGAGTGATGACCAACAAGTAATTGAACAATCAATAAAGGAATTAGTCGATGAAATAGGTTGCTGTGTTGTTGTAACTACTGGAGGAACTGGTCCTGCCGAGCGTGATGTTACGCCGGAGGCTACTGCTGCTGTTTGTGACAGGATTTTGGATGGTTTCGGAGAACAGATGAGAGCAATCTCATTGACCTTTGTCCCTACAGCAATTCTTTCAAGACAGATTGGTGGTACTCGTGGTTCTTGCTTAATATTCAATTTACCAGGTAGACCGAAGGCGATAAGAGAGACGATTGATGAAATTTGGAGGGCTGTTCCATATTGTATTGATTTAATGAAAGGGCCATTTATTGAGATGAATCTGGAAATTTGTAATGCCTTTAGACCTAAATCAAAATAATATCATCCACTAACTAGGCGATTAGTTGATGGGCTAGAGTCATCGCCATACAGTTTGAGGGAAGGTTATGCTAAGACATGGAAGCGCGTTGATTTGTGGAGCAACGATGGTGACTCCCAGTCAAACAGCAATCGGAGATTTGAGGATTAGCGACGGAGTAATCTCTGAAATTCTCTTTGGTGGTGGATTATTACCAAGTGATGATGAACTGCTAATAGACGGTACTGGGCTTCATTTACTTCCAGGCGGAATAGACCCTCAATGCCACTTTAGAGATCCCGGACAACCCGACAAAGAAGATTTAGAAAGTGGTAGTGCTGCTGCAGTTAGTGGAGGAATTACTTCTTTTCTAGATATGCCAAATAACAAACCATCGATAACGACGATGGAGGGTATGCAAGGGAAGTTAGATACTGCTGCTGCAAAGTGTGTCAATAATTATGGCTTTTTCATCGGAGCAACCCCTACAAATATTGAACAATTACAATTAGCAGTTGGTAAACCAAAACAAGCAATTTCAGTTCCTGGAATTTGTGGCATCAAAGTATTCATGGGATCCTCTACCGGTAACTTACTTGTCAATGAACGCGAGGCTTTGAAAACTATTTTTGACAATACAGCTGGACTAATTTCAGTTCATGCAGAAGATGAAGAACGGTTGGTAGAGCGTTTTGAAAGTTACAAAAATAGAACTGACATGGCCGCTCATGCAGAGTGGAGAGATGATATCACCGCATTACTTGCGACTCAACTAGCAGTTGAATTAGCAGATAATAGTGGTCATCGATTACACATCCTGCATCTTACAAGCGGTTTGGAAGCTGATTGGCTAGCTGATAGGACTCGCCTTCCTTCTCAAGGAGGGGAAGGTGCTATTATTACAACAGAAACTTTACCTCAACATCTCACATTTACTGAAATTGATGTGGAAAAAGAAGGAACTAGATTAAAGATGAATCCGCCAATTCGCTATCAACGAGATAAAGAAATATTATGGCAACGTATTCATGATGGTACAATTCAGTGTATTGCTACAGATCATGCACCTCATACCTTGAGTTCAAAATTAGAGGGTTTTCCAAAGGCACCGAGTGGAATGCCGGGTGTCGGAACATCACTACCAGTAATGCTTACACATGCTAAAAATGGAATGTGTAGTGTTGAAGATGTTGTGAATTGGATGTCAACTAATGTTGCAGATTGCTATAATATGTCTGGAAAAGGTAAATTGATAGAGGGCGCAGATGGTGATGTTGTACTAGTTGACCTAGAGAATGAAGTTGAAGTGATTGATGAAAACACATGGACAAGAGTCGGCTGGAGCCCATTTAGAGGACGCAAATTAGTCGGATGGCCTCAAATTACTATCGTAGCAGGCATTCCTGTATTCAAGCGCGATAAGAGTACTGGGCAGAAAGGTAAATTGTTGGTTGAAAGGGGCCAAGTTGGCTCACCAATAGTGATGGCTCCTTGGCAATGAGAGATTTATTCCGCATCTTGAATGATTCAAGATTAATTATCACTCAAAGAATATAGTTCGCCATACTTGCTCTCTATGTATCTGATGAAGGCATCAGGGCTTGGCGATTTACCTGTTGCTGATTCTATCAATTGTGCAGGTGTCATAACAGACCCTTGATGATGAATGCGAGGGCGTAACCATTGTAATAGCGAAGACCAGTCACCATGTGCTATTATTTGGTCAATATCTCCCAAATCATCGCTCATTGATTCCAGTAATTGGGCTGCATACAAATTTCCAAGCGTATAGGTTGGGAAATATCCGAATGCTGCCATTGACCAATGAATATCTTGCAAACATCCTTCTGAGTCTGTTGGAACTTTGTTTCCAAACCACTCCTCAAACATATTATTCCAAGTCTCAGGTAGTTCCTTTACCGTTAAATCTCCATTGAACAATTTCTTTTCAATTTCATACCTTAACATAACATGTAAATTATAAGTCACTTCATCAGCTTCTACACGGATAAATCCTGTTGACACAGTATTAGCAATTTTGTTCAATGTTTTCGCATCCCATTGAGGTGAATCAGGGAATAACTCCCTAAACCATGGGTTTGCAACTTTCCAAAATGCTTCAGTGCGACCAATCTGATTTTCCCAAAGACGACTTTGAGATTCGTGAACTCCTAACGATACCGCTTGACCTCTTGGTGTGAATGAAAATTCACGCGCTAATCCTTGTTCATACAACGCATGTCCGGTTTCATGCATTACGGCATACAAGCAGGAAAATGGATCTTTTTCATCGAATCTTGTTGTGAAGCGAGTATCTCCTGGCCACAAACCGGCGGAAAATGGATGAGTTGATGCGTCCATCCTTCCCGCTTCAAAATCAAACCCCATATTGGTTGAAACTTTCTCACAGAATTCTGTTTGTGCGGCTATTGAAAATGTTAAGCCCTCAGGCAATTTTGGAACTGGATTAAGTTTTTGTGAGCGTAGTATCTTTTGTAAAAGAGGCACTAATTTTTGCTTTAATCCAGCGAATAATGGATCATAATCTTCTACGGTCATACCAACTTCGAATTCATCAAGAAGAACATCATATGCCGTAGTTGTAATTCCAAAATAATCTATTTTTTGTTTTGTCATATCAACCAATTTTTGTAATTGGGGTTCGAATGCAGAGAAATCTGAATCTGCTCTGGCTTTTTGCCAGCCAAGTAGTGCTTCAGAGCGTGCTTTAGCAA
This sequence comes from Methanobacteriota archaeon, assembly GCA_009937205.1. GTDB lineage: Archaea > Thermoplasmatota > Poseidoniia > Poseidoniales > Poseidoniaceae > MGIIa-L1. The sequence continues at coordinate 9,280 of JAACCR010000058.1, forward strand.
ACTCTGAAACAAATTCACTTGGAAGTTTTATTGATTTATCGTAAACCCTTCTCATCTCCCTGACATTAGCAGATTGATCGCTATCAAGTTCTGTTTCTGCTTCTACCTTTTTCAATAATTCTCCAAGGTTGGAATCAGTAATACGTAAATGTCTTTCTTTGGCCAACCAGGCCAATATTTCACCGCGTACTTCTGCACCTTTAGAAGGCATTATTGTCTCTTGATCCCATCCCAAATGCCCCTGTAATGCACCGAGACGGTAGATGTCTTTTACTAATTCAATGAATTCTCCATATGCGCTCATAACCTAAGCGAAGAGGTCTTTCTTCATCAACTATTCACTGTCACAGTATCAACAGTACTGGCACACATTGAAGACTTCAAGCGGATTGGACTGTGCATGGTGAGACCATTCCGACGAAAAGGCGGAAAGGTGCACCCGCCAATCAAAGATGACGATGAATTAATCGGAGTCGTTGGAGAAATAGATGACAAGGCTCCAGATGGAGTCACCATTGGAGAAAATAGTTCCGAAGTTGTGTTGAAAAATACAGAATTAGGTAGCGGAAGTAGTGATGAAGAAATTAAAGATGATATTACATCTTTATTGAAGAAGAGTTCACAAACTGTTATTCGTACTTGCCTAGATATTCGCCGAGCAGATAATGTGTTGATTGTGTGCGACCCGACCACTGGGGAAATTGGCCAAGCACTGCACGAGGCTGCTATTTAACGAACGGACCGTGTTTTATTGATAGTAATGCCAAAGGGCCGCCACCATGGCGATGAACCTCCTACTCCTGTTGCAAATTTAATGCGCCAGCAATCAGTGATTATCGCTCCAACCAGATATTCTTTAACCCACACTAAGGCGATACGTCAGGCACTAAGAGATGGTGCACGGGTGGCAACAATGCCTGGAATGAATGTTGAAATGTTCACCAAAGGCGGCATCTCTGCTGACTTCACAGAAATCAAGCGTAAAATAAGTGAACTATCACCAGTATTGAGGCGCAGAAGAATTGTTAATGTGAAATCGAAAAACGGCACTGATGTCACTTTTGAGGTGAATTGGAGAGAATGGAAAATGGATGATAATGGCATCTGCAACCGTCCGAAAATGCTTACCAATTTACCCGCTGGCAAGGTATTCGTATTACCAAGAGAAAATAGCATGAATGGAACAATCGTAATCGATGGCTCATGGGAATCTAATTTGGTTGATGAACCTGTCACTTTCGTCATTGAAGAGGGATTGGTAATAGATGTAAAAGGTGGTGCAATCGCTGCTTCTATTCGTCAAGAATTTGGAGAAGCGGCTAGAAGGCAAAATGTCAAACATAGAGAAAATGTTTGGACTGTTGCGGAATTCGGGTTCGGAATGAATCCGATGGCAAGACTACTTGGCAATGTTCTCGAAGATGAAAAGCGATCGGGTACTTGTTATTTCGCCGTTGGCGACAATACTTCCCTTGGTGGCTCGGCTGCAGTTGGAATACATATCCCCGGTGTATTGAAAAAAGCAAGCGTATGGCTTGATGACACTCAAATTATTGAGGATGGAAAGTTTTTGATTTGATCAGTACCCTGTATTTGGAGAACCGCATATTGGGCAGTGTCTCCAATTCGGATCTAAGCCAATTCCACATCCACGGCACAAGACACCTGAACGAATTGTCGGTTGAATAACTGTTTGCGGTTGATTCCAGCCTTGTTGTGGCTGCGGTTGTGGTTGTTGATTCCAATTTTGCTGCTGTTGCGGTTGTTGCTGTTGCGGTTGTTGCTGTTGCGGTTGTTGCTGTTGCGGTTGTTGATTCCAATTTTGCTGCTGTTGCGGTTGTTGCTGTTGATTCGGTTGAATTGGTCTTGGTTGAGGGATAGGTCTTGTGTCTTGTTTTGGTTGTCCAGTATCGCTCAAAGGCTTGCGTACCGGGGCAACCGGCTTTGGCAGGGCAGCGGCTTTTTCACCAGCTGCTGAAGACATAAATTCTGAGAGTGATACAGCACCATCACCATCTGTATCTGCTTGAGCGTGAAGGACTGTGGCTTCTTCTATTGTAGTATCAGTCGCTTCTGCTAATTCTTCAATAGATAATTGACCGCTACCATCGGTATCTGCGGCAATGAAGTGTTCTGCCGCACTTACAAATTTATCTTGTTGTGGTTTATCCTCTTCAACCTCAGTTACAATTGATTGCTCAACTTGAACTACTTCTGGTTGTATCTCTTCAACTACTTCTTGGGTAACTACTACTGGTACTATTTCTTCTTCAACTACTGGTACTATTTCTTCTTCAACCCCAATGTTGAAAGCGCCAGCAAATGCGTCTTGAGTGGCTTTTGCTACTTCTTTTAGATTCTCAGTATTCACCGGTGCTTGTTCAATCTCATCCTCTATTACTGGCTCAGGCACTGGCACATTACTTTCTGCCGAAGGTAAAGGAATCGTTCCTTCACTTGGTAACGGGATGTTATCACGCTGTGGGATTTGAACTGGCGGTGCTTCTTGTTTTGTTTGCACTACAGGTTTTGCAGTTGCAGTTGGTATAGCAACTACTGCCGAAGACGCTGCTTCACCGCTTGCGAGTGTAGGAATAGGAAGTGCATGCCCTGCTACATCCAATGAAACAATTAATTCTTTAGCGATTGATAATAGTGCAATTTCATTTGCTCCAGGATTAGAGATTAATGCTTCAAAACCATTGAGATAGCGGGTGACTTCTCCTGCTCCACCTGTTGTATAGGCTATCGCTAACAACTTGAGAGTCTTCATTGGATCTGATAATTCCTTGAGTGATTCATAATCTGCACCTGTTGCCTCCCTCTGACAATTACCCCCGCCTTCTCCAAGTGAATTTTCAAGACCAAGATAATTCAATAGAGGGTCTGTAATATTCAATAATGACAAATGACCTGCAACCAAAAAGTAAATTTCTCCACCTTCACATTGCATTCTTTCACTTGCAGCTTCGAAATCAAATTCTCCAGCGGTCAAAACGATGTCCGATAGTTGAGCAAAGAAGTTCTCCATCGCTTCAAATCGGTTCATTGCCATCATCTGATGAACTGCATCGGATGAGTCTACAACACCGAAGTATGCAGCAGCCTCATCGACTTCTATGCCATCCGGCATAATTGCTCCTTCTGGTACCGCATCAGACATATCCAATCCCCTCAATTGTTACCGTACTTAGTCCCCTTCTTATGGCTGATGCCAAAG
>JAACCR010000059.1 GCA_009937205.1 Methanobacteriota archaeon
ACCTAAGGGGAGGGGTCCTAGCATCAGCAGGCCAAAAGAACGGACTCTCATTCCATGAGCTCTTGCTATTAATCCATGCCCAAATTCATGGATGACCAAAGAAACAACGAATGCGATTACACCCCAGCCTAATGGAATAATTGGATTTAGTCCTGGGATTGCAACCATTTCGCTAACACTTGGAGGGTCCATTGCTGGAGGGGATAGTAATGCGCCGATGAATGATAATATTACAACTAAAGTAACTGCAAATAGGGCAAGGCTGCATAACCAAAGTGAAACTTCTCCATATGCTCTCCAAAACCTACGTGGTTTGGAGATTTTTTCTAAGATATTCAATCCTTGTTTACCTCTAATCATTAAAATGACTTTGAAAACTCTCGAAGAATTCCAGCGGTCTAAAATACCACTTTTTTCCCATGACCGTAGAATGATTGCCCAGATGATTATGGTGACCCATACCAATGTCCAATCGGCATCTATTACCATGAAATCGCCGACATCCATAGACTTGCCAAATCCTCTTCCTCCTTCAATGCTCACACCAAATCTAATGAATAACTCTCTAATTAGCAATCACAAAATGCGGGAAAGTTCATGTGCACTCGCCTTGAGCGCTAAATGATGGTATCTTACAAGGCTGCAATTGAAGTGTGGTGTGAGGAGAATTGGGGGCAAACGCCTGAAGAGATTTCCGAGTGGGGCGCCGATGATGAGATTTCTCAAGTATTCCTTAGATTGACACAAGGGGTGGTAATAGTAGATTTTGTAATTGATGATGATGGTGATTTGATTTGCCAAGAGCATTTACATATACCATTAGATCGTTGGAATCCAGGTTCTATTCAAGTTCACAGAACTCAAGAGGGTCTGGTTAGATTTAGGCACCGACAATCAGAAATGTGACTTTCAGCAAGGCTTAGAGCGCCTGAATGGGGTAAAGCACTCCTTGAGGAATGGCTAATGTCTCAACGGGGAGAATCCACTCGGCCCAAAGAGAGATCAGCAAGAATCGCTGCAATAAAAAGAAGCAAACTAAGTATAGAGCGAAATCTTAAATCTGCTTCATTGGAATCAAGCCAAACCGATTTAGAATTAGCTAAGATCGCAATCGCATCAGCTGAAAGACAACTGGAAGGAAGAAATAAGGTTTGAAATTCAACTCAATTTCACTTTGTAACGGTCTCTTCCATTTGCATATAATGTGATTGAACCATTTGAAGAAACACATATCGCAATGCATTCTGCTAGTTGTGAAATTGCTCTAGCAGCGAGGTGCCGTCCTCCTTCACCTGGTTTTGGCACAACTCCAGCTGGAACCTGGATATATCTTCCAGCATCACTTGCAATTCCTTCTCTATTGAATAGAATAGCGCCATCCAACCAAGCGAATTCAGCCATTGACTCATGGTTTGCATGATCTCCAATATCTCTTTTTTCAGTCGGATGTCCTTTGAATGGATTTAGAACTAAGGCAGTAGAATATTTTCTCAACGCTGGTAAAGGACCAATTGCAAACAAGGCACCAACTGCGTGACCTTCTCTACCGCGACTTCCAATATGTCTTGCTAACTCCATTAATTTGGTCAAAATTGCTAGTTCAATATGGAATTCACTAGATATATTAGCCAATCTGTTAGTGCTCAGAACATTTGTGTCGATTACGATAACCCCCTCAACAGGTTCTGCTAGCACTACTAACAATCTTTCACCTCTCGAGATTCTACCTTCTCCCATTCCTTGTAAAATAAAATCGTGAACATGGTTCAATACCCCTAGTCCTTGAGCTGAAAGGTGTTCTTCCATTTTCGTAGTTTCAATTCCTGCATCAGTTAGTGAATTTTTAATTTTCGATTGACTAGTTAATACGGTCAGTGGTAATTCTTTTGGCAATACTTCAACGACGCTTTTGGCTTTACGCGCACTAGCGGTCACCATCATGACAGCATCAAAACTTCGCTTATCCCCTTCGAGGGTACTTTTGACCAAAGCAGGAAGGTCGACCATCAACAACCCTCATTCACTGGTTGTATCTATTCCTGGCATTTGGTCTTCGCCTTCACGATATACAGTTCGTAAATTGTTGATAAAATTCTTTTCTTTAACAACGAGAGTAAATTCAGTAAAACCGGGGTCCTCTTCACCATCTAATGCATTTAGCAGCATCTCAAGTGTTTTGCGTGCACCTTCACGGTGAGGGTATGAGAAGATCCCCATTGAAATAGGAGGTGATACAATTGTCTTTATTGATTTCATTTCCTTTAGGGTGGCGAATAAGTTGACATAAGTTTCAGGGAGAAGTTCTCTTCGAGCATCATCTTGATTTGGCCTTCTACAATCTGGGCCAACAACGTGAATAATATGCTTGAAATTGCCAGATAAATCGTATGGCTTTGATACAACATTCTGTGTGACAACACAAGGGGGCTCATTGGTTTTCCTTTTCTCCAAACAAATTTGGCGAGTAAAGTCGGTTAAATCTTGTCCTGCTTTTGCATGAATTAAAGCATCCATTCCTTCACGACCGGATAAGCGATTATTCGCTGGAGTGATAAGTGCATCAGCAGTGTAGTTCCACACCTCCCCACCAACAACTTTCAGAACTCCCCATTTACAGGTTCTAGACATATACAGTTCTGCCATCGGTTCAAGCAGGAGGGGCCTCCCTACATATTAAGTTCGCAATATAATGAATTAATCGGCTCAATATCGCCGTTTTTTGCTAAGTAAATATTACGCCGAGAGTCCTTTTTTACAATTTTTTCCCGATAGGGCTAAACCTATGAGATACACCCAACAAATGTGAGTCTAACGCGCAGTGCTATATTCTTCGCAATCATCATGATTGCGAATTCTGTACTGGTGCCAGTGTTAGATAATGTTGTTAGCGAAAAGGTAGAAATTGTAACCGAAGAAAACCCTTGGACTCTAAAGCAAGCCTTTAACGGATTTCATGCTAGTACAGGCGGCGATATTTGGAATCAAACGCCATGGCAAAATATCGCTATCCCATCAGGGTTTGATCTACTTACAGTGATAGATTACTCCGATGTTGGTGTTTTGATAAATAATAACTCTGAGGCCAGCAAAACAATCGGCTGGGCCTTTGTCAATGCAAGAAATATTTCTACAGATAGAATCTTCATTTTCAATGATAGCGATACTCCAACGGATGAAACGATTAACCGTGAAAAATTTGAAACTTATTTCATGTTACCATTTTTTGAAATGTTGAACAACAGGTCTCTAGGAAACACACTCAATTATTTGGTAACAACCAAAGGAATCCCCCTTCGTATTAACGGAGGTGCTGATAAAGCCAGTTTCGACCAAGAATTTAGTTTGCTTGGTGGCCAGTATAATGGCAGCATCGGTGCTGATTCGTGGGTCAACCACCAATATGGGCCATTGGCAGGAAAAGAGATGGAAGTTTTTAGTAGACAAGAATATGGATTCTATTTGGTTACTAGGTTAACTGGATATACTGTTGAAACCGCTCTTGGGTTGATAGAAAAAGCAAATAATTCACTTGGACAAAGAGGAACGTTTGTTTTGGATTTGGCTACTAACCGAAACGATTCTGGATACAAATATTGGAATGATGACTTGTATGTTGCAAATACAACTCTGAATGGAACTTTAGACCTCCCGGTAATATTCGATGAAGAGACAGAATTTCTCACCAACATTAGCAATGTTATGGGTTATGCTTCATGGGGCAGCAATGACGGCAACTGGAATAAGAATTACTTACCCAATGGCGGATTTGACACCACAGATGCATCCTGGTCTAGTGGTTCCAGATACTGGAACGCATCATCACCAACCGTTTCAACTGGTGATGAATTTAGTTGGGGCTATCAGGATATTACAACGCAAGGTGGAAATGGGGCATTAGAGGCTCAAATTTCAACTGAATGCTCACAGGAGTCTGGACATTTATTACCTGGTATATATGCTGAATATTTTGATAACGAAGGAATCAGTTTCAATACAGCTACGATGCCAGACTTAATCGATAGAGTGCCAGACCACATTCGTACTGAAACTAGCCTAGCATACTCTTCATCAAATAATCCATATTCTGGTCTAGATGATCGATTTAAGAATAATTGGGGTGCGAGATTCAGTGGGTTAATCGATATTCCAGAAACCGGAAATTGGACGCTGTACCTCAATTCCGATGATGGTTCAGAATTATGGATTGACGGAGTTAGCGCAATTCAGAATTATGGGTCGCACGGAATGAGGGAACATTCAGTCACAATGAATCTGTCTGCAGGATATCATGATTTCAGGATTGAATTTTTTCAAGGCGGAGGACCTCATGGATTGATACTATCTTGGAATGGACCTAATGTGAGTAAAGCCACAATACCATCATCGGCTTTCTATGTGGCTGGAGATTATACGCCTCAATCAGCCAATCTAATACATCACTGGGACTTTGAAGAAGGTTCAGGCAATCAAACTAATGATAGTGCATCTAATGGAACTGATTTCTCATTATATGGTATGGATTCAACCAATTGGAGAAATTGCATCGATGGCAATTGTTTATGGTATGATGGCACTAATGATTATGCTAAGGTCAATGTAGATGATTGGCTTGGTGATTTCACTGTTAGCCAATGGGTGTGGGCTAATGTTTCGAATCAAACAACCTATGCTGCAACCTTCGCAATAGATGATAATGCAGGTTCTAACCAATCTTTCCAACATATGATTTCGAATAGTCAGTGGAAGTTACATAACAATCAATCAAAGGTGTTTGGTGATGTAACTCCACAAAAGTGGACTCATTTAGTAACCATATATGATGCTGGAGAGACGAGACAATACATGGATGGTGTTTTGGTAAATACCAATGCATTTCCAAACGGTTCAATAAACAATTTTGATTTATACAAATTAGGTGTAAATCGTGCAGGCAGTTCATATTTTGAAGGGATGATTGACAACCTTATGATTTGGAATACCTCTTTGAGCGATGGTTCTGTAACTGCTCTGAACCGAGATATTATCAACAACTGCTCCGCATATTCTGGAAATGGCCAAGGTGTCGCTTATCTCGAAACGACTTATGATATTCCTTCCAATTTTACTAATCATGCATGGTCAGTATACGGATACGGGAAAAGAATTGGTGACGTGTTTGGACAATAGAATATCGAAGTATCTTCTTTAGATACAAATGGGACATTGATCAATACTAACACATCTTCAAACAAAGATTTCACTACAAATTGGAATTCTGCATCAATGAGGTTTAGGCCACACTCAGATGCAACATCATTACGAATCAAGATTTCATTGGATATTGTCCCTACATCAACAGATGGTTCTTTATTCATTGATTCAACTGTATTGCGGGTGATTAGGCCACACATGGATTGGGTCAATGGTTCGGTCGTGGAAACCGCAGTTAGTACAGGTGCCCGCTCTTTCAATTGGGGAACTACATACGGGCAATCACTTGTCGCAGATATTCTTGAAGATGGCGCAAGTGGGATCAAAGGCTATGTCTACGAACCTTATCTCACTGCAGTAGGTTATCCATCTGTCTTATTGCCATCTTACGCGATGGGTTATAATCTCGCTGAATCACAAGCAGCATCTAATCTTGTAACCAGTTGGATGGGAGTTGTTGTTGGCGACCCTAAGATGGCTGCATATGCGGACATCTTCCATGATGTGGCGATTTTAGATGCTAGACAAATCAACAATGCTAGTCTCAATGATACGACCATTATTCAAATTGCAGTTGAGAATCGAGGGATGTCAGAAGCCAATGGAACATTGGTAATTCAAGATGTTCAAGGAAATAAGATTCTTTCAACCTATAATCTAACTATGCCGAAAGGAGATGAAGCCGGTTCGCGGATTTTGCTTAATCTGACTTACTATCCAGAAGATACAGGTTGGACTGATATTAGGGTTATTTATCAAAATATTAGTTCTGACTATCCAGAGAGGAATACGCGGAATAACATGAAACAATTGCGAGTTTGGGTAAATGCTCCACCGGCAATAGATGCTATCAGTTGTGATTCTCCTGTATATTCACGCGGAGACAATTTCATATGTACTGTAACGGCAAGTGATGATATCAATGTTACATCAGTTGAAATTCGCTGGTTGGTAATTGGAGAAGGTATAACACATGAAACAGGGTATTGGGTTTCGCAAAACCCAGGTAGAGTCGATCAAAATAGATGGCAAACCTCGATTATTCTTTCAACGGCCTCCAATCTGGGATATTTGGCATTACAAGCATTTGTAGAAGATGAAAGTGGGCAAATCACAACATTGGTCGAGTACAATATAAGTCAAATTGTCAATGCTAGTGCCATGTGGTTTGGACCACATTTAGAGGGTGTAGATGATGCCCAATGGGTCGGTGCAACTTTACTATCTAATCATCCAACACAAGGTATTTATCGCGGAGAGAACATCGTACTCCGCAGTTGTGTCTTAGATGCAGATCTATTCGTTGAATCTGAAGTTCCGACTATACAAGTCTCAAGTGGCACTGTGAGCAATCTCACATATGTATCTCAAAGTGATTCAAATCATCATTGTTATGTCGGTAACTATTCCTTGGCAATTAGCCAACCATTAACAGATTTGACATTTTATCTATATTCGTTTGATGGTCAACTATTGAATAGCCGTCAAATAGAGGTTTCTGATAGAGAGCCAGAAATTGACATCTCAGTCGTTGATTCAGAAGGTGAGACGTTGAGTAGAGTTCTGGGTGGTGGTAGTGAATTTGTCAAGATAGTCATCACCGATGCTGATGACCCACTATCTCCAATCATCGGCGACCTTGACATTACATGGCCAGGTGCTGAAACTCTAACCTATCCGATTGACATTTTACAAGGTGGCAATACTATGCTTGTGGAATTACCAGTTGTAGAAGTGCCGTTAGAATCAGGCGATTTGATTGTGTATTCCAGCATTACTGGGAAACATGGTGCAAGTCAGAGCAAACAATTTCAAATTCCTTTAATTCTAACCTTGCCAGATATCGTTGAATACTCCATCTGTGATAATTCAGGCCCGATTGAAGAATTAATGTTTGGCCAAACAGCTACCTTGACTCTTGTCGTAGAGAGTCAACGACCAATACAATCCATTACAACATCACTCTATCAGGGGAATTGGGGTGTTTCTGCACCTCAAATAGATCAACCAGTTTGGACTCAACCAAATGACAATTGTCTTAATTCTAGTACAGAAGGAGAAGTAATGTATTTTAGAGTCAAATTAGATTCATCATTTACAGACGATGGTGGCACATTGACATTTACTGTCAAAAACATTGATGGTTTATCCAACTCCGGCCAAATATCTCTTGAATTTATTCATGCACCACCAGTCGTCATGATAGTTGGTGATGCCGAGGTTGCTGCAGGAGAAGATCTCTCAGTCAATGGTTCGGTTAACGATGCTGATGGATTATTTGATGTAACCTGTTTCTACTATGTGGTAAAAGGTAACCAAAGTTTGGCTACTATTCAATCATTATTTGTGGGTTATCCATTAGATGGCTATGGTGATGAATTAGTATATCCTGTTCCTATTGGATTAGCAAATCAATCGATTAATGTTTCTTATTCCTGTGCAGACTCCAATAATGGCTACGATAATATGACACTCGAAATAAGTATTTTAGCACCGATTCCATGTCTAAATTGCAGCGATGAGATCCAATCCAATCAAAATCAAAGTGATTCTGCAGATAAACCATTAACAATGTACTTGGTAATCCTAATAATAATAATTTCAATAATAGTGTCTCTGCTAGTATTCTTCAATAAGGAGAAAAGTACAGCAAATGAGGAAATCGATTGGAGTGGGTTAAATGAAAACCAACAATCTGAAAAATTAGTGGTAGAGATTCCCGATGCTGAGGTTGATGGCCTATTTGAGGGCCAATCAGAAGATGAAGACATACTACATCAACTACAGGAGGGTGAACTTGAATTGCCCGATGGGTGGACTGTAGAGGACTATTCTGAATGGTTAAAGGGTTCAGTGCCTGAAGGATGGGTCGAAGACCAATGGCAACAATACAGTAAGGAAAAGTTAGCGATTATTGAAACGCAAGAATTGTTGTGATTACAGAGAACTAGACAGAAGTCTTCATGTTCCTCCTACTGTTGGTCTAGTATGAGTCAAATGGCAGTCGGATATGTTCTCATCAACGTTGCACCAGGTAAAGAGCACCAAGCTTACTTGGCAGTAAAGGATTTACAGTATGTTGTAGATGCAACATTATTGTTCGGAGATCATGATTTAATCGTCAAGTTAGAAGCAGATAGTTTAGCTACAATTGCAAAGGCGGTCGTAGAAACAATTCGTCAAGTTCCAGGAGTCGTAGATACCAAAACTCTAGCAGGCGCTGAATTATAATTTTAGCATTTTGTTACTTTTCTTTAATTCGATAGCAATGTAAATTTCTTTTGCGATTTTAGTTGCTGTAATTTGATGTTTTGAAAACCGTGGTGCTGCGTTGTATTCTGTCTTTTTCTCTCGCGGAGAGGGGTACTGCGGGCCCTATACGGCGCAGTAATGCCTTTTTTCGGCACAAGGGTTAAGTGCTAAACTGTGAAGTGGGAAATCGGAGGTTATCCTAAATGTCTGATAAAAAGTACTTCGTCCTCATGGAGGGCGGAAACGACACAAGCCAAGTATTTGCTAGTAAGCAACCGCGCGGTGCAGCTCTAAAAGCAGCAACACGTGGAAAAACGAACATCCGCCTACGTGAGCGTGGCACCAAGCGTGTACACGTCTTCACCGGCAGTATCGCAATGGTCAACAAGCCTGCGAACGGTCCTGCTTGGCTGCCTGACAAGATTAAGAAGGCAAATGTCAAGAAGATCGGAATCGAACACCTTTGAGTGTTAGATATTCGTACTAGCTCTTGCTATTCAAGAAAAAACTTGATGCGTCAAGTTTCCGTCGAAAGGCGATTCGCCCACCCAAGGTCGCGACCGAGGAGCGGGCTCCAAACCTTTTCAAATTTTTATGTGCTGCACGGCACCTTTTGTTGCTTCATTCCACTCTTCGGAGAAGTTTCTACCCCAAACAATTAATCCAGGGCCATAAGTTCTCACATACTTATTCATTTGGTTGCATATTTGTTGTACATTTTTATCCGAAGATAGAGCAGGGTCAACAAAATGATTCTTTGCGTCTATCCAATGAATTGGCTGACTATCTGCAGCTAATTGGATTGGTGTTTCAAGTAAGATGTCAGGGGTTATATTTTGATTAACGTATTTGGTACCATAACGCTTTTCTGGATATTTCTTAATTTCTGTTTCTGTAATATATCGTACATCCGTCGAATTTTCTTTGAGCCATTTCTCTGTCTTGGTTTCATGAATATTGCCAGACATTTGTTTAGCAAAATTGTATACTGAAAATATACTCTTTGGCTTTTCAATTGCATAAGAACATATCAACATCCTTGCCTCATCCATGGCTTCTTGAGGGAATTTTTTGCTGCTAATAAATTTATAATTTTGCGCATAATGCTCTATAACTTCTAAGGGCAACGAATCCATTGACCACCAATGTTTGAAATTATTAGGCAATGCATTTAGTAGAAGGGCAATGGTAACAACTCGTTGAGATATTTTGCTCTGATTTTCATCATTAGACAATATATTGTATATATCAACATGCGCATCCATTGTTAGTGAAGATGGCCCAATTATCTGTATCACCTGAGTCCATCTCTCTACTCCTTTACTTGAGTCACTATTGATTTTATCCAATGATTGAATAAAACTATTAAACTCATCATCAGTTAACATTTTACAAATTGAAATAGGTGATGCAATATGATCGATAATGTATTTCGCATTTAGTTTTGAAAGGTTATGCTTATTGGCTAACATCTTAATCATATAATTGATTGGTGAAGGCTCAGTACGCATAGCAATTCGTAGTTCTGCCAAAATTACTTCTCCACTTTCAATTATAGGTATGGCTTCTTCGTCATCTTCGACTTCATCTATTACGATGTCAATTTCGAGTTCAGTTTCTTCTTCCTCAATCAGAACTTCCTCTGCGATGTCAATTTCCTCTTCCTCAATCAGAACTTCTTCTTTGACCTCATCTATTACGATGTCAATTTCGAGTACAGTTTCTTCTTCCTCAATC
>JAACCR010000060.1 GCA_009937205.1 Methanobacteriota archaeon
CAAGGAGAGAGGATCTTCCGAGGATTCACGAATACTTCTATTAGAGCATACCTTTAGAGTTGAAAATGATTTGATGCTCGCTCCAACCAACTTCAATGTAGATGATATCAGTGAGCCAAGAACAGGCCATATTGCTGATGGTTCAAGAGTTCGCAAGGATGACCGATTAGCCTTTACAGGAACTGTTGTTTACGAAGGTAGCGATATTGCTGCACCGCGAGACGTTGGTATTCTTGTCGAAGTATTTGATGGCGAAAAGATTTGGTCCGACGGTTCTTTGACATCTGCTGGAGAATACTCTGTTGAGGTTCCGCTTTCAGCAGCATTGACATTGCAATCATCGCCAACAAGAACTTGTTTGATTTCAATCACAAACATTCCAGGCCGTGGAGAAGACATGACTGGAACATTGGTTTCAACAACTTTGAGAGTTGTTGTTGATGACGCTTCACCGCGTGTAACGCGCCGCATTTCTCCATTGAATGTGATTGACATTTCAGCTAATAATGATTTGACCAACATAGCAATTGAATTCCAAGGAACTGAAGATGCAGATCTAACTGGTTCAGAGCAATTGGTGCACTGGGTCATGCGTGATTCAACAAGAACAATGACAATCGGAGCAGGCTCAGCAGTACTGGGAATGCAACAAGATGGACAAAACGTCGTTTGGACAGGAATAGTTGATTTAACAGATGAGGGGAAAATAATTCCTAAGGCTGGAGATTTCGTTGGATTCTATATCACTGGTTGGGATGCTGCAGGTAATCAATTCCCAGTAGTTTCCAATTCGGAAGCAAGCCCAATTCCAGAATTGGCAAGCGATGATACTGACTTTGAAAGGCAATGGATTAGATTAGGAGCGGTTGGCCCTGAATTACGTGTTAAATCAATTACACTTTCAGATGACCACGTTGCTCCATCATCAAAGATTGATATTACAACTGAGATCATTAACAAAGGTGGAGAAACACCTGCATCATTCAAGGTTGCATTCTTTGCTGGAGATTCAGAGACTCCATTCAAGGTAATTACAATCGTGGGAATTGGTGGCGGCGAAACACGGGAAATGACCACTACATGGTCCGCAGAAGATGTTTCGTATATTCGTGTGGAAGTTGATTATGGTGATTTAATCGCAGAGGTAAATGATGATGATAACTCAGCAACTCATAGCGTAGATATTGCTTATGCCAAGTATCTGGGTGGATTGGATAGTATTAGAGAACACCCATTACAGTGGATATTTGCACTAGTTTCAATAATCGTTGTAATTTCAGTTATTTCTATCGCTTCAAGAACCTCTATCGATTATGGTGAAGGAGCCTTTGATGAAGAAGAATCAGACTGGGAAGACGACGAAGAAGATGAAGACGATTACGATGAAGACACAGAGTGATCATTACATCTGATTCAATGCTTGTGGCATCGTCAATTCACCAGTTCCTACCTTTGCCGCTAATTCTTTGGAAATAGTCTTGGCACCAGAACTATCGGTTCGGCTTTGATTTTGGATATACCTTATCTGGCCAGCAGTAGGTTTCAGCACCCGTTGTTGCCAAACACGTTTACCGCGTAATAATGCGATTCTAACGGCGGATGTAGAGTGGTTATGCCGTAATAGGCCACGAGAGGTTTTTGCCTCATCCACCTCTTCAATATTCCACTGGTTTTCTAAACATTTATTGATAATTCTATCTCGTAATAATGGTGCACCATCACCAATTCTCAAAGTTATATTTTTGAATTCAGCAGCAGCTGTAATAGAATTAACATGGTCAACGACAGAATCAACTCCTTCAAGTTGCGCAACACCCATCAGCACTCCATCTGCCAACCACGCTAAACCTGGGCGTGGACCAGGGTCTATTCCGATAGATATGTTTTCAATTACCGACAGGCCATTTCTCAAAATCGTTGCTTGAGTGACCGCAGATTCACAACAATCGATATTGCAAGCAATTCCTCGACCTTCACCAATCGCATTCTCAACTTCTTCTTCACTGCCAAACCAAATCGTATCTTTACTTGGCAAACTTTGCCCGATTTCAAGTTGGGTAAATGGTAGTCCTTTTTTGCGTAGTGCTTCCATCAAGCGAAAGGCCAATTTGAAATCGGCGCACCTGATAACTACCTTAGACACAAACAATGCTTTCAAAGGAAGGTCACAAAGTTATTGATTGGTGGTGTGGACAAGATTTCAGTCAAATGGCTGCAATAATGTCCTTTACAATAGAAGTTATCAATAACGATTGACATTGTTGACAAAATGTGTCGAGTCAGTATGAACGGGAATTGCGACAAGTCATTGCGGGGGTTCCTGCAGGTGTTGAGGCTGTAATCAAGTCCTGTACAGAACAACAAAAAGAGAAAATGAGATTAGCCATAAAGCGTCCATTTTTGGTTGTTAGAGCGGCAGGTTCAGGAATGGAAGGTACGGGAGATTTACTAGCACTTAGAGGAGATATTTGCTTTCCAATTGAAGTCAAAACTACAAAGGCAAGTAAATTGTATCTCTCGGGTAGGACAATGGATCAATATTTAGCAATGGTAAATGAAGGCCAAAGATGCAATCTAATGCCATTATATGCTCATAGAAGAAAAGGTATTCGGGGAGATTCGTGGATGATCTTTAGAGTTGAGACAAATAATCTCAAGGGCCGTTTAAGACAATTAGCAAAATCAATCCCGCCATTCCCACGTAATAGAAATGGCACACCTTATCTCAATTGGCAGGATGGAATGCCACTCCACAAGTTCATTGCATTAGTTTGTTCAAATGCCGCAGAACAAAATCAAACATTACACAATTTGGAAGTCAGAGCAATAAGAACAGATATTGCAGCCCAATTAGATGTTAGTAAAATAGTAGAAGAGCAAGTCTCAGCCGCAGATGAAATAAAAAATCAAACTGAAATATTTGCTGAATTAGCAAGACGTCGTAGCCGTTGATTAGAAGTAGGGTACTACCATAATGAATATTAAAATTATAAAGAAAAACATCGACGATAAAGAAGAGGCTTTACTGGCAAAGTGATCTACTTTTAGAGCATGTATATTCCACAACTTCAATTTCTTACCAACACTCTTGACTCCAGAAATAGTGCCGTGAAGTAAATCTCTAAACATGTGCCCGCCATCAAATGGAACCATTGGTATTAGGTTGGTAAATCCTAATAAAATATTAACCCACATTAGCCAGAAAAACAAATTAACTAAGAAAACGATTCCATCAAGTCCGATTAGAGATGCACCCATTCCATCACCTGCTTGAAGCAATGATTGTTCAAAGGGATGTATCGCCACTCCATTCATCTGGAAAGGAGTCAACATTATTGTAAGTGAATGGATAGGAACTGAGATAGCAGTCTCCAAAGTATTTCCTTGCCATCGTGGAGAGAATGGACCTGCTAACCTATCAATTCCAGCGGTGCCTTCAGACATACCCATTACTCCCAAAAATGGATCGCCGACCTCAACTCCAAGATTTACAAGGCTTTCATTACTCCATCCTAGTTCTGAATAATATTGATGCTTATCAGTTAGATTTACTGTAATAGTTTCTCTAAGCCCGCTCTCTCTGTATACCACGATATCTATTCGTTCACCTGAGGAATAATTAGCGAGTGTTTCGCGAAAGCCATCAATACCTATTATTTCCTGACCATCTATTGAAATCAATGTGTCCCAAGGTTGCATTCCACCGATATCAGCGCCAGAATCTTTGACGATTTCCCTTACATGAATATGATCATTTATAGCTACTACTTGAGATGCCAACATTCCCATCATTATCATCAAAATAAATGCAGCAAAGAGATTGGTTGCAGGTCCAGCAGCAAACATTCTCAATCTTTCACGCCTTGGAGCGCGCATTAATTCTTGGTACTGAGGTTC
>JAACCR010000061.1 GCA_009937205.1 Methanobacteriota archaeon
CCCTTTACTGCAGCGGAACCACCGAACGCATACAGGCGCCCGCCTGAACGCAGTGCCTTGTATGAGCGCATCATGTGTTTGCCTCCAACTGGATCAAGTGCATGGTGGACTCCATCTCCATCTGTCTCACGCTTACAAACTTCAACGAAATCTTCTGCCTCTCTATCAATGAAGCGCATGCCGAGTGATTTGACGAATGCCGCCTTATTGGTTGAAGCGGTTCCAAACACTTTGGATGCTCCAAGTGCCTTTGCAAGTTGAGCGGTTGCAGTTCCAACTCCTCCAGCAGCATGATGAACAAGAATCGAGTCACCTTGTTGGAAATTACCGAGATAAGTCAGCATGTGATGTGCGGTCAAGTAGGTTACTGGAAGTGCCGCTGCTGCGTCAAAAGTAATGGTTTCTGGTAATTTGAAACAGCGTTCAGCGGGGCAAACGATTTGCTCAGAATAACCACCCATTCCGCATATTGCTACTACGCGGTCACCGATAATCAATCCAGTTTCCTCAACTCCTTCCCCGAGTTGTTTCACCACTCCAGATATTTCGTAGCCTGGAGTGAATGGATACGGGGGGACGGGTGAATAAAGTCCCTGTCGCATCATCAAATCAGCGAAGTTGATTCCAGCTCGATGAACCTCGATTAGAACCTCTCCCGTTGCAGGACTTGGAGTAGGTGATTCTACGATATCAATCGCATTCATTCCACCACTTTTTGTATATACTACGCTACGCATTTCAAGCTCCCCGTTTATTCGCCGCGTGATTCCAATATAACTATTAGAGCAATCTATGTTTACTAAATTAATTAGCATCTTTTGCAGATGTTATTGCCATTGGTAAAACACTACTATCCAAGAGATTGGCCCACATTTGTTAAGAACCGTCGTAGTGGCAGGCTATTTGTCTGCTGGCCCAAAGTCATTAGGACTGAGGAGGACCAGAGACGGAGGACCTTACGATGGGCATTGCACAGAAACTAGCAGACAACCAAAAACAAGTAGCAATTTCGGAATTCTTTGAAAAGAATAAACATTTTCTTGGTTTTGATTCCCTCGCCCGTTCATTAATCACTGCAGTAAAGGAATCCGTTGATAACTCTCTTGACGCTTGCGAAGAAGCAAGAATGTTACCAACTTTAAAAATTCAAATTAATAAAATTGATGCTAAGAAAGATATTATTGAAATGAAAACTACCGACAATGGGCCTGGCATTCCACAAAAAAGCGTTGAAAAGGTATTTGGCCAACTTTTGTTTGGTTCAAGATTCCATGCTATTCGGCAATCTAGAGGACAGCAGGGTATAGGGATTACAGGGGTTGTAATGTATTGTCAATTGACTACAGGAAGACCAACTCATGTACGCTCAAAGATCGCTACTGAACCAACCGCGTCAGTAGTTGATATTGGGTTGGATACTAGGAAAAATAAGGCTACAAAATCTAATTCTGCTAGAGAAATATGGGAAGATGAAAATGGTGAACTAGTCGAGCATGGGTTAGAAGTCACTTGTAGAATGAAGGCAAAATATCAGAAAGGCCGACAATCTGTTTGGCAATACCTCAGAATGACCAGCATTGTCAACCCTCATGCAGATATTACATTCATTGACCCGGAAGGTGAAGTTCATCACTGGCCAAGAGTTACTGAAAGGCTACCTAGAATAGTTGAGAGCATCAAACCTCATCCTCGTGGAATTCATTTAGGGCAATTACAACGGATGTGTAATGAATCTCAGGATTCACGAATGACTGTTTTCTTGAGAGGAAACTTTTCTGGAGTTTCGTCCCGTTCCGCTAAGGAACTGTGCGAAGCATCGGAAATTGGTGAAAAAACAAAACCAAAAGGGCTCAAGTCAGAGCAAATTAGATCTCTCTTAGAAGCGATGCAGGGTGAGAAAACTATTGCTGGAAAACCGGTTAAACTACTCAATCCACCAACAAATTGTCTATCCCCAATTGAAGAAATGCTCATCAAAAAGGGCCTTTCAAAAACAATTGACTCGAGATTTATTTCCACTATGACGAGAGTCCCTTCAGTTACCAATGGCAATCCTTACCAGGTTGAAGTCGGGTTAATTTTTGGTGGCTCAATGGCTGCAGATAAGCACGTAGAAGTATTACGATTTGCCAATAGAGTTCCTTTGATGTACCAACAAGGTGGATGCTTGCTAACCAAAGCAATTGAAGCAGTGAATTGGAGGCAGTATGGTCTTGAACAAGCCGGAGGAAAGGGTTTGCCGAAGGGTCCTGCTGCAATACTTGTCCATCTTGCAAGCACCAATGTTCAATTCACTTCGGAAGCCAAGGAAGCGCTTGCCGATAACGCCGAAGTAATGGAAGAAGCAAGAAAGGCCATTATGGAAATGGGTAGGGGTTTGAAGAAGCATCTAATGAAGAAGAAAAAGATGGCGAAAACGCAAGAAAAGTTTGAGTTAATCAATGATATTTTACCTGCAATCGCTGAGAAGTCTGCCCAAATCCTTGATCGCCCTATTCCCGATTTAGCTGGTTCGATTACCAAAATCATGTCTGCTGTAATCAGTGAAACTCAAACCACTTGGAATAAAGAAACTAAGATGACCGATGTTTCAGTTGTATTATTCAACTACACCAGTAGGGCACGTTCCTATACAATATTGTGTACATGGCCTGAGAAATTCGGAGCGACCCTTGACAATAATGAGATGGGTGGTAGAAAGGAAGCAACAGGTGTTTGGGCATGGAAACTCGCAACATTAGATCCTGGAGAGAGGATTACCCTCAGTTACTCCTTGGGTGGATTAGAAAAGGGAGATTGGACTGAAACTGACGTATTCTATCGCGGTTCACAGGAAGTAATTGGTGCTACTAAGATGGATGAGAAATTCCTAGATGAAATTAGGCAGCAGGAAAAGGCACTGAAAGAAGCTGGCATGGAGATAGTAGAAACTCGTGAAAGTTTATTGGATTTTGAACCTGCTGAAGATGAGCCTTCTGATGCTGAACCTACCGAGGTTGTAGATGATGAATTTGATCAGCCAACTGTTGAGGCCCCCGAAGGCCAACAAACTCTATTCGGAGGTGGTAATTGATGGTTAAAAGACACTCACCAGAAGAAACAAAGGTTGCAATGCACGGAGTTGTTGCTGAAATGTATGATAAAATGGTCAAGGGAGAACCTCCTTCGATGACTCTTCCGGTTAGAACAAAGAATAATATCGGATTTGATTCTAAATTAGGTGTTTACAAATATGGTAAAAAGCGCTCAACTAGAGATGCTACAAGTTTGGGCTCGGCTAAGCAATTGCTTAGAACATTACACGTTGTTGAATTTATTGAACAGATGATAGATGCTGGAAAATCCTCAACTCTAAGAGAAATGTACTATATTTCTGAAAGTTGGGGTATGGGTAAATTTGGTACCCAAAACGATTCCAACAATCTTGCAGAAGATTTGGAAATTGTGACAAAGTGTCTGCGAGAAGATTTCAAGTTGAGGCCTGAAGAAGATGGGGCCAGAATGATTGGAAACCTAACGCTACGAGAAAGAAACCGTCGTGGTGAATGGATGAGAATTAATGCAAGAGATGATGTCGGTGATTCTGGATATGGCCTTCCATACAATGTTGAAGAAGAAAAGATAGAATTGTTAGAACATGATATTGATTTCATTATGGCTATTGAGACTGGTGGTATGTTTGACCGTCTTGTTGAGAATGGTTTTGATGAAGATTATCGTTGTGGATTATTACACCTAAAGGGGCAACCAGCTCGTTCTACTCGAAGAATCATGAAGCGCATGAGTGAGGAGTGGGATGTACCTATAATCGTCTTCCTCGATGGTGATCCTTGGTCATTCAGAATCTTTGCATCAATCGCTTATGGTGCGATTAAGACCGCGCATATCTCTGAATACTTGGCAACTCCAAGTGCTAGTTATCTCGGAATCACAGCAGATGACATAATGGCATATGAATTGCCTAGTGATGAGTTATCGAAGAAAGATATTGAGGCTCTAAATGCAGAATTATCTGATCCTCGATTTGCTGATACTTGGTGGCAAGACCAGATCAATATGATGCTAGATCTCGGATTGAAGGCTGAGCAGCAATCTTTGGCCAAATATGGTCTTGATTTCGTTACTGATACATACCTTCCAGAGAAATTGAAGGAACTTGGATTGGCTTAATTATTCACACAAGCCTTGAATTGGGAAGAGGTGAGAGGAGATAATATGCAGCAGCAAGCAAGCAGTCGTTGGCCACAGCGATTACTGGTTGTTGCCTTGGTGATTACACTACTTGGTTCTCTATTACTTACCATGAATACAGAGGAATTAGATTCGGTTTTTGATCCTCGCTTGAACAATGAGGGCGAGTTTCAAGGTGCTGATACTCAGGTTGTCAACATTAGCAGTGGTTGCTACCGCGCTATTTCGATTGATGGGAATAGTGATTTTGAAATTACAATGACAAAGTTGGATGGTTCTGCAAGAGTCGGTGGAGCGATTGAAAATAAAAATTGTTTAGTCGATTTTCAAGCGATGGCAAGTGATAACACAGATTTTGAAACAGTAGCATCGTGGCAAATTACTGAATCTGCGGAGTACGCCTTAGATATCGAATGTAGTGCATCTACTGATTGTCAGGAACAGGTTGGTTGGTTGGTTTCTGTTGATGAGATGCAATATGGAATGTTTGAATCAAAGGGCTTGCTGGCAGGCGGTTTTATGTGCGTGCTGGGCATTTTACTATTGCCATTATCTGGAATTCTAATTGCTGCAAGTAGATCCAAAGGTAGGTCAAAAATGATGATAGTCCAGGCCGATGGTACGCTAACTCCCGTAACAAATCTAAATCAAGTAATGATTCAACAAATAAACAATGGTGGAGAATTACAACAGATCGTGGGTAACGAAGTTGCTGGACCTTTTGCTGATTCACCAGCCACCTTGGAACCCAATCAATCCGTTTCTGGCCCATTCGCAGATTCCGGCATTGGTCAACAAGATGGTTCGTTTGTTGATGGAAGTGGAGATGTTCAAAGCGGGATAATGATGACTACCGACCAGGTTTATGCCTTGATGCGTGGTGATGTTGAGGGAGCTGGGGAACTAGGTCAAGATCCCTTTGTAACTGCAAAGTTACAACCTACACCTGCTGAAAAGCAACAAAATATTCAGCAGAAAGAAAATGATATTTTGATTTCTTCATGGGACGAAGGCGGTTCTGGTTCAATCAAAGTTACCCCACCTATAACGCCGGTTAATCCTAGTAAAACAACACCGAAATTACCAATCAAAAACGATAGTGCGTCCAAAGAGGATGAAAACACTTGGAAACAATGGGATGAAATGTAATTTTGCGACGCATTGAAAGGGGTCGGCCATCTACATAACCATGAGTTGAGCAGTGATGGACGATATTGACCTCGCGTTATACCTACTGCAAAACCGCGTTAGAAGGCAAATATTAGAGCGGTTGGTTAGAGAACCGCATTACCCGATGCAACTGGCTGAAATTATCGGCGTAAGCCAACAAGCAATAATGAAACACTTGAAGGAATTAGAAAAAGGTAGTTTTGTAAAAAGTGAAAAAGTTCCTAGTGAAAAGGGTGGGCCACCGAAAACAATTTTCAGTGTTCAGAAGGCTTTGTCATTACGGATTGATCTAGGTCCTGATCTATTCAATTGTGAACATCGTAAACTGCCTAGTGGAGGGCCGATGCGATTGTCTCGCCGATTGCCTGTAGCAAGTTTGACAGTGGTAGAGATGGTTAGTGGCAGAAAGAAAATAGCAGTGGGTGAAGGTGTAGGTCACCTGTCTCACCTCAATGAAATTATTGAACAATTAGATCAACAAAGAGATGCGGTCATAGCACTACATCAACACATTCGTAATCGTATTTCAGCCGCAGTGGATAGTGACTTTGACAAATACGAGCAGAGGGCGATGATACACACTATTATTGAAGCTCCACAACAAAGATTGGATCTCACTAGACTATCCAAGGAATTGCAACTTGGGCAGACGCAAATGAATGCTTTACTCGAAGAGGTTCAGCAACGGCTTGAAAGACAAATATCTGATAGAGCGGGCCACATCATCGCAACTCACAATAATAGTGAGTTGAGATGGTGGCTACCACCAAAATCAAGCAGATAGAGTCTATCTAAGCAGAATCAAATTACTTTTCTTCACTTAGAACTGTTATCAGTGAAGACTGTTCAGCGATTCTTCGATTAACTTCGTCTCTACGTCCCTTACCAACTAAGTAAACGACTCCAAGAAGGGCGAAGGTTAGCAGAATGACCGTGAATGGTAGGGCAGTCTTACCGACAACATCGCCTGCAACATCCATGAATGGGTTGGAGGAGGAAAGTTCCTTTCCGACTCTCATTACATTGTCGTTTTCATTACTCTCAACGATTTCATTCATTGGATCAACCACTATGTAGACTCCATGAGAACCTGCAGTAACTGGATAGAGTAAGAATAACTTAATCTCTTTCGCATCTTCAGAAGCATCAGGTGATAGTAAGGCACCAACGAGTTGGCGCATTACGATATTCTCTTCATCACAGCCGTTGTTCTTTTCGATCTCTCTTTGGATGGCCAGACTTGATTCATCATATTCACAAAGAACGATTTCAATATCAGTTGCATGTACATTTCCTGTGTTTTGCAAAGTTATTCCAATCGGGATTGTTGTGTCAACATCGCCGCTATAATCTGCGATAGTGAAATCTTTGATGACTAAGTTAGGTGCGCGCAATCTTAGAGTAAGAATAAACTCGTTAGTATCCAAGTCATCTCCTTCCCATGCTGGTGAATCATCATGGTCACCGTCTTCAGACATATCGCCAAAGCGAGAATAAACCTTCAAACCAATGTACCGTGTGTCTAGAGTTGCTGTTGTTGCAATCTTTACGATAGCTACTACGGAGTGTGTTGTATAAGGGTCCATCTCTGGCAATCTGTATTCATTAATATCTGTCAGATATACACATTGATCCTCTGGGAATGCAGAAGCGGTTGAAATCTCTTCCAAACATTCTTCTTCTGAAGCAACGTTTACTCCAATTTGCTTGAGCATCTTCCATTCAACTGACCATTCAGAGAGCGTGCCCATTCCTGGTAGTTCTCCCCAAAGTAGAGCATCTCCATCACGAGTTGCTGTGTGGTTGTTCAAAGAAGGTACATCAGGTACATTTCCATTGTTGGTAATGTTGACTATGTATCTTACAACCCTTCCCGGTGCAGAGGTCTTAACAGCGTTCTCCACTGTTTCGTCCATACTAATCTGCATGTCATGGAATTCACTTACTTCAACATTGAAAACCAATTGGTCACGTAGTCTTGTATCGCGCCCAGATGAATCAGGGTACGATTCTTCTGAGAATGCTTGCAAGATAACAGTGTAAGTTCCTGCCTGAACTTGGTCAGGGACATTCATCATGACATCGAAATTCTGGTATGTTCCTCTGCTCAATTCTTGTAAATATTGGCGAGGGATGGTAATGTCCCAAAGGACATCAACACCATAGGCATCAGTTACACGTGCAAGTCTGAAGTCAAACCTATCAGGCCCGTTTCCTTCATTTTCAACAGTAATTGGCAGAATTAGGTTGTCGCCAGGATTTACAATCAGGTTGGTTCCTACTTCTGGGTCAACTCCTGCATCCAAGTCATAAACATGGATTACATTGGTTGAAAGAATTATTGAATCAGAAATTCTTGGGTATCCGTCAAGATAGGCCTTGATAGTTACTGCTGGACCTAGCCCTGCGGTTGCGTTGGTCGGGGCACAAACATCAGCCCTTACTTCAAAGGTGACAAATTCAGCATTTGCTGGAATATCCCATGCACGAGGTTCACTCATTTCGACTAAGTTGCCACCTGGGGCATCTGAGAAGTCCATATTGACTACCCAATTATCCTTGCGCCATGTATCCAAATCCATCCCTTCTGGTTTGAGATCAGGAGCGCCCGGTGTCACGAAGACAAGGTCGCCTGAATCGAAGTTCTTTGTTACATCAATAGGGTATGTTGCACAATCGCCTGGCAAGATGTATTCATTGGTATCAGAGATCTCAAAGACAATGTTACCTGTAGAACGAATTGAAACATATACTCCTAGTTCAAGGACGTCGTAAGTTCCTTTGGCAATAGACTTGATTGGTTCACCTTCGCTCCAACCCTTGACAAAGATAACGAATGCCCCAGGGTCTTCAGATGTTGGTACAGCGATTTCCAAATTCTTGGTCACCGATTGGCCCGGGTCTAATTCAACACGGGTTGGGAAGGTTACTTGCCAACCGAACGGTAATTGCCATTCTTGTTGCCCTTCGAGGCTTGCTGGATCCCAGAAGACAAATGCATCGTGAACGTTACCCGTATTGGTAATGGTGATTGAGAATATCGCTGTTTGTCCTTGCTCAATATCTGCCATGCTGTGCGATGTATCGAGGTTAATTCCGTGAACAACGTCCATTAGAGTCAGTGTAACTAATTCATTTTGAATTGCTGGATCCTTGTAGGACTTTGCGATAACTGTAATCTGTGCCAGCTCATCTTCATTGGCTTGATACACCGATGGTGCGCGTACACGCATATAGAAGCGGATATTTTCTCCACCTTCTAGGTAAACTGGTGTTTCGCCGAAAATTCCTGTGTGATTTGAACTGAAGTGCAATGATGCTGTCCAGTTTTGCGGCACACCGGTAATATTCAATCCATAGGTATCTGCAACCAAGTCTTTCGGACCCGGTGTAGAATTATTCATAGTAAGATTGTATATGGTTTGCTGGCTTGGTTCAATGACGTGATAGAATGTTTCACCTTCATCAAATTCAACATCAACTTGACCGGTTAGAACGTGTGAATAGCAAACAGTGAATCTGTTTTGGTTTCCATCCTCGCCACACTTATTGGTATCTGACCAAGCAATGTGTGCTCCACTTCCCAAATCGTTTGAGAATGCAGGAGGCATACCAAGACTCGGTTGTCTTCCAGAGTTTGGTCCGAGTTTGTTTGAGTCCCACGATGTAACTGGAATAATCTCCCACTCATCTAGTGCTCCATCGAATTCGCCTGTAGGCCCTAATCCATCGCCTGTGTTTTCTGTTGAATTCAATCTAACATAGACTACTTCTTCGGTTGCAGATATATTGCCCCAATCGCTCCAAGCGATGTGAATATTGCTTTGATCATCAGTGAGTAATGCTGGGAACACTGAGTTTCCGCCATATGGATTGTTACCAGAGATTCCAGTCTTTCCTTCTACATTGGAGATTGGTGTATCGTTAATCTTCTTGATAGCGTATGTGGAAAGTCCGTTTTCAGCACCATCCCAAGCACCTGCACCTTGTAGGCGCAATTTGGTGTAGTAAACTTCGTAGTTAACATCCTTTTCAAATCCGTAATCACGGCCATCCATCCAAGCAATGTGTGTGTTTCCTTGCATGTCAACTCCGATTGAAGGGTGGAATGAATAGGCGTCATCGATGGTGACACGTGTGTCGTTTACAACGACTAGGTGGCCATCTGCTGCAGCGCCTACGTCTTCGTGGTAGTTTCCACCAATAACAGAGTGTCCTGAAGAACCCGGTGTCCAAGTAGCATCATTGTTCATCTTTGCATATGGGTCGAGAACGGTCATGTAGATTTCACGAGAGTTGTTGGTTGAGATGTAAACCATTGCTTCGACTAGAAGACTCATTGCATTGTTTCCACCACTTCCTGATGGGAACTCGTATGCTTGTCCGCCTGCATCGGTGCTTGTCAAAGTATTTCCAGGACAGTTTCTAGTTTGAACTGAAACAACACCGTTCGGGCATTGTACTAAGTCCTTGAAATGAGATTGAACATTGTTTGCTCCACCCCATGATTGTCCATACAAACCTACTGGAATTACTCCAGCATTAAGACAACTGTCGTGCGCCTCAATAATAGAAGAGATGTCATCTGCTTGTTGTGCTGGATCGCCGTCTTTTGGACCTTCGTCAGAAACTGGAATGACAATCTTTGTTGCATTCGGGTTCCAGCGGTGGTCATCGCTTGTTGGAGGATTACCTGGGACATTGCCCAATGTGTCTTTCCATGATAAGCATGCCCAGTTACTTCCTGGACCCCAGTCTTCTCCAGAGTATCCAGAGTAAGTATTTCCATTGTATACTGTACCTGGCAACTTACGTAGTCCACCAGAATCATCGCCTGGGCTAAGTCCAAGTGGAGTGTTTCTAATACCGCTTGCCGCATTGTTATGTGCAGCACAGTTACCTGAGCTTGCAGCACCAGGTAGAGTGTTTCCGAGACCGTAAATTGTCTCATAAACAGTCATGTTAGCAGTCTCGAGCATAGGCTTCAATCCTTGGAAACTGCCCCCACTTGCGAATGCACCACCATAGATAACGGTACATACATCGGCCCACTCAGAATACATAGAACCTGAAGTATCAACGATGAAAGCTAATTCCACTTTACCACCGCGGGTATCGTCCCAAGCGATTTGTACGAAATCGTTTGCATCGACTACGATGTCAGGGTGGCCCTTATGTCCAATGATTGGAGTAAGTAAAGTATCATCGAATAGTGTCATGATACTGCCTGAAGCCATGTCAGGTTGGATCATTGAATAGTAAATTTGAGGTTGGTTGTAGAAGCGACCTAACTCGTCATAGTTGTCTTCCCAAGCAATGTGAACATTGTTTTGGCTATCTAGTGCGATAGAAGGCCAGTCACGGTTTTGTGCGCGCATAGAAATGGCAATGTCGTCGATAGCAGTTATTGTTCCGTCATCGCTTGCTTGGCCATCCATTGGTGCATTCCATGGAGCTAATGCAGTGTACATGATCTTGTGTTGGCCTGCCCTATCAGCCCACACGATATGCACCTTGTCATTGGTATCAATAACCATGTCAGGGTGCCAAATCTTATGCAATCCAGCACTAGAAATTTGAGTCGCATCAATCAATGTCTCCCCTCTAGGAGATAGCATTGAATAATACAGATGTAAATTATTTCTCACCCAAATGACGTGAACATTACCTTCACTATCGGACGAGACTGCAACCTGTGAATCTGTTGATGTTCCGCCATCAACGATTTGGATTGCTTCGGTTATTACCACTGTTCCTGCAGATACAGTAATACTTGCTATTAGCAATGTCGAAAGGACCGACATTACCATAATTGATACTAGGCTGATTGATTTTATTTTTTGTTGCATAGGCATTCCTCGGGCTTACTACATATTTTGTATTAACTCTTCATACTTAACAGCGCCTCACTCGGGTCAAAAATGAGGCTTTTACTCCACGACTAAGGAGTCGCGGTATTTCGGCTCTCTGTGATGCGTTTTTACCGATTAAATAAACGGATAATTTACCTATGCCCATTCAGATGGGTCGAAGCCCGAGCCAAATGACATTTCATCATTGAATTCGATCTCTTGTGTTTCGGTTTGAACTGGGGTGTTTTTCTTCCCGGATTGAGATTTCAATCGGTCTGCCCAATCATCTACTGGACCGGGAGTTCCACTTCCAGGCCCATATGCGTATTTGATCTCGTGAATAATTCCGAGTTTGGCCAACCATAATTTTCGCAATGTTTGCATCAATTCGTTTTTTGTTAAGCCATCAAACCAAATTGGCAAACTGACATTGAATGCTTGCAATGGTCCTGGTTTTTTATCATCTACGTGTCCCATATGCATGCCCCAATCTACTGATGTTCTAATCAGTTGAAGGCGACTATCATGAACCCATTCATCCCATTCAATCTCGTCTTCTCGCATGTGCTTTTTCATCTCTTCTTGTTGACCTAAATCAACCCGAGTCATACTTGAACAGGCAACTAGATCTCTTCCCTTCGGAATGACTACTGCGAACATGTGACCTTGTGGGCCGTGGGGGTATTTGATGAGGAAATGTGCTTCTGCCCTTTCGTCATCTTGTTGTTTAACGATCAGCCGTTCTGAGGCTAACCACTTCTCTACTCGTTGGACGATGTCGGTGTTTGACATAGTTGGGCCAAACGTTGCTCATGTTTGAACCGTACCATTGCCATCATCACCAAGGTTATTGGAAATTGTTAGTAAATAACCTCGTAAATTCTGCCTAGTAACCTTTGACATTCTCAACCTAATAATCGCCTTCTTGAAGTCCATCCAATCATCCCATGTTCGTGCACAAATATGCCCAGAAATGAAAAATGAAAATATGGTTGAGGTCCATATTATAGCCATTGTGATCACCATATCTAGCTGAGTTGTTCCAATATAAGTGAAAATATCAAAATTGATAATATTACTAATCTCGGTAGAATTTGAATACATCGCCACCAAAATAGCAGAGGCTATTATCGGCCATCCAAATACTGAGCCGAATAATGCTGCAAGAAATTGATAGGAGGTTCTTGCATCCACTCCCTCATCTATTGAGTCGCCTAGTAATCTACCCACGGCCACTTGGAAGCCAAGTCCAACAATTGATATTGGCAATACTGCCAAAAAGATGCATAGCCTAACTAAAGCAAGGGGCGCCTTTAGGAGATTGGCTCTCCTCAAATCAAGGCCTTTGGAATTCAAATCCCGCCCATCTAAATTGTGCTCAAAGAGGATTTTTCCTGCATTGACTGCAGCCTTGTGTTTGATACTGGTTAGTTTTTTAGTAATGTATTTTGCTTCATCTACTGAATCTTCATCGTTTTGGCTGGCTTTAATCGATTGATTGATATCTCTTGCAGCAATTACTTCTTCCTTCCAACTATGTATCGGTTTACCAATATGCTTTGACTCTATGTGAGCCAATAATTTGATGCCACCATAATCATCCCAATCACTTGTATTGGGAGTTAGTTCCATCAACTTTGGACGTAACTTGTCGCGTAGCGATAAGACCTGTTCGGCGGGGGGTTCAATCCATCTTCCTTGTTTGACAGCGTCGACCAATTGCTGTGGGATGTCGGATTTCTGAATCTCTATTGGCTTACCAAATTCTATCCACTGGTCGGTCCTAAAATAGTGCCGCACTCTGAAATGCAATCCTACGGGAATAATTACTGGCAATGGTCTATCTTCCGCTATTGATATCGCAGCAGCGGCGAGAACTGTGCGCATTGGCCCTGTTCTAAAACGAAGCATGTGAGATTCATCGTGACTAGTTCCTTCTGGAAATAATACACACCCATAACCACGCGAAATTCCTTTTGATAGTGCGAGGAGGGTTTTGCCGTTTAGGTGTATGGCTTCTTCTTCGGTGCATCCCCCTCGTAATAATTCGGCCTTGCGGATTACCGGTTGCATTGCTAATTTACGAGTCCACCAGCCCAACACCGGCCTTGTTACCAAGTCATGACGGCCCCCCATAACGAAATGTTTAGGATTTGGTAACATGATTCCTAGCGCGTCAACAAGGCCGTTGGTATGCCATGCCGAGAATAAGGCCCCGCCATCTTTGGGAATATTTTCATAACCAGACACATGAGAAGTTCTGAATTGAATTGCCCTCACCCTTCGCGCCAATGTAAAAGCCACCCATGTCCAAAAGCGGGAGCCTGGGTATTTTCCAGTAAAGGATGGTGCAGGAGTTTTCAACAAACGAATCATTTTCATATTCCTAGAGGACTTTGAAAGTTCTGGCAATAAATCTCCGTTAGAATCGACTGCGCCGTCTGGGATTTGTTTTGACATTATTGTTTTCCTCCGAGTTGAGTTGCCAATTGCGCCAATGTAGTGTGATCTGCTTGGCCACCCAATGCAGGTGCATTGGGCCACATCGACTGCAATGTTCCGCCACCATCACC
>JAACCR010000062.1 GCA_009937205.1 Methanobacteriota archaeon
AGTATCTGACAATATGGCTGCAGTTCCAGATATGATTCGTCAATGGGTTGGTGGAGATTATTCTGTATTAGGAACTGATGGATTTGGTATGTCTGATACCAGGCCTGCCCTCCGCCGTTTCTTTGAAATCGATGCTGCTTCTGTGACATTGGCTGCACTTTCAGCACTGGTTAGAGATGGTTCATTAGATGCTGAAGTTTATGCAACCGCTGAGAAAAAATTTACAATTTCTTAATTTGATATGTACATATCAGCATTATATGCGTCTGACTATTGGCATATACGGGTAGAGAAGAATGCCAACCGAAATTGGACGCGAGTGGAATGGTTGGAGAATAACAGCCAATGGATTCATGGCCAAATCTGCAACTGTAGTTAAGTGGCCTATTGGAGTTCTCATATTTTCTATGACTCCGGCATTAATCATGTCAATTATAGATGTGGCATCAAGTGTATCTGGAAATTGGATTGAGTTGGCTTCCTTAACGATTGGAATCATAATGTATGCGGCTATTCGCCACATATTCTTAGGCGAACGTAGTTGGACATCTACCTTTGAAGTCCTTCATCATGAGTTAATTCATGCTTTCCTTGCGTTATGTTGCTTTTGCACGATTGAAGAAATCAAAGCAAGTCGTTCATGTGGAGGTTATGTGACATACAACGGTCAAGGCAATTGGTTGATTTTTCTAGGTCCTTATTTTCTTCCACTACTTCCACTTATTATCGCATGTGCATCGACTTTAATTGTGGAACCATTTTCTTATTTTGCAATAGCCTTGACCGGCTTTTCGATGGGTTTCTATTACTTCAGTCTCAAAGATGATTTCCACATAAATCAAAGTGATCTGAAGAAAGTTGGATTCCCATTCAGCATTATTTTCCTCATTCCAGCCAACATTATGGCCATCTTGCTCGTGACCCTCATCAGCATCAATGGCGGGGATGGATTTGGGATTTGGTTTGAATCAATTTGGACAAATACTTACGATT
Organism: Methanobacteriota archaeon; assembly: GCA_009937205.1. Classification (GTDB taxonomy): domain Archaea; phylum Thermoplasmatota; class Poseidoniia; order Poseidoniales; family Poseidoniaceae; genus MGIIa-L1. Next base: position 994 of record JAACCR010000062.1, read on the forward strand.
TAGTATTTTTCAGATTGCCATAAGTTTAGGCTCAAGAATGGCTCGCTGAATCAAAGTGATTTGAAGAAAGTTGGAGGATTTTACAACTTTAAAATAACATGACTACTTGGATTTGTTATGCCTACCGGAAAATGCCTACATGATAGTTGTCAAAAAGATGATGTGGAATTATTTTTAATGGTAGATATAGATGCTATGTTCTGTCTTCCCTGCTCACGCGGACCGTGTAATAATTGTGGAAAATATATTAGTTTTTTTGCGAAGTACGGATCCAGCATGGATTGTAGAATAAATGGGGAGTTGTTTTGCCCCACATGCTTCTCTTCTTCACCTCTTGGTCATCCAGTTTAATCCAAACGCACCCCACTCTCTATTGTCGGGTCGCAATAAGCGCAGCTCCAAGTGCTGCGATGATGCTGAGGGTGAAGCCGAAGCCTGGAAGGCCCCCAGCACTGTCTTTATCCGTTCCATCTTGAGTCTCTGTGTTACCATCCGTCACTTCAACTTCTTCAGAGTACACACCATTCACACAGGTACCTGTTCCAACAACGAAATCCAAGTCTGCAGTTGCCAGAACTGCTGCATTCTCCACATCTGAATTAAAGTCACTACTTTCATAGAGAGAGGCATTGATGAAATAGCATCCTTTCTGCAAAGCAAATGTGACATCGTATTGGTCACCATCACTTTCGATATCATCCCACAACCAATCTAAACCTCCCCATTCATCATTACCAATCTGCTTGATGAGAATCACTGCAGTATAATTCACATTCATCTGAAGGGCGTTGACTTCAGTCTGATAACTATAATAAATCAAGTTAGGAGGAGATTCAACTTGAACCACATGGTTCACTATGATGGTTTCGCTACTTTCTCCATCGTTAGAGTTAGTGATCGGTTCCCATAGCCAGACCATGTTGTTTTCATGCTTGCCAGTGTCTTCGCCTACCAAAACTCGTCCGTCATCCAGAACGACGAGATTGTCCGGTCCTGCGAGATTATTGACATCACATTCGTATGTGGCTGAGGATGTGTAAGGGCCTCCGGATATCACTGGTTCAATCCGATTCACATTCCATTCATCATTCAAGGTCATGCGGTAGACTATTCCACAATAATTCTCTGTGAGATCTATGTCACCCTGTCCATCACTCATCTCGTAACCAATAGCAGACATCGCCAGATAGAGATAATCGGGTGCGTTTGGATTAAACCCAACGCCTTCCATTTTGTTCCATTCATCGCTAGCCCCAAGTGCAGCAGCGGCCTTACGAGATTCAAGGAAAGCCACCCTATCATCAGCTGCAGAACCAATCGTTCCATCACCATTCAGGTCTTCGTTTAAACGTCCTTCTGCCCAATCTCCAATCTCTTCATCAGTGATGTAGGAATTCTGTCCAGCGATGAAGTCCGCTGTAGTAATTCCATCGTATTCATTAATCCAAGTTTCAATAAGCGAATTTGACGACGAAGCCATTTCCATCCACTCCACATCAAATCCGGTAGTGGCCGAGTCTCTGCCATCATCTTGAGTAACTTTGGCAGAGTAGAGAGTCCCGGAACTGAGGTCTCCCGCAGTGTCAGCGACGAACTTGAATAATACCGTTTCATAGCCATCGTCTGAGAGGTAAACTGTTCTCTCATCAGGCATTACCTGTGCATTTTCATGTGAGAATCGCCCCATCGCGAAGTGTTTGGTGAAGTCAGGTTCGGTGGTGACCGAATTCTCAATTTCCATGATGTAACCATAATCATAGGGATTAGGATAGGAGCCAAGATAATCCTCCAACCTCTCTTGGTTGTAATGGTAATTGTAATTCTCGTTATTCCAGTCCTTAGTATTGGCGAAGTAGAGTTCTTCAGCTAGAAGCGGCGCTCCCCATGGACTCATACTACCGAAGCAGAGAACCCAACCACCGTTGACGCTGCTAAGGTCCAACATCCTTCCACCCAACACATCCCATTCGGCAGATGTTGTATTCCATTCAATCTCCAATTGGCTAATTCCGGCAGGTCGTTCTTCCCAGGCAGTGTAGAGATATCCTCGGCTGCCATCGGTGTTTAGAGGTACGAAGGCATTGAAGTCTGGTTTTTCGCTTATGAAAAGTCTATCTCCATCATCGGCGGCGTATATCCCACCAGCAACGCCACCTTCAGAGAGGATGTCGCCACTTTGTAGGAGAACCTGATAATCTCCATAAGAAGTTCGAATACCATGCCAGATATCCCCTTCGCTGCTAGATGATGCTAATTCTGGAACAGAACTCGGAAGGTCGTTCCAATCAATTCCATTGATCACTCCGATTGTTGCTTTGTAATTGTCCTCATCAGGGTGCATAGCATTCACAAAGAAATTACCATTGGCATCGATGTGCATGCCAGTAACCTCTGCATTGGATGGGAACATCATGATGCGAGTCATCGATTCAGGTGTTGCCCCTTCGCTGCTTTCGGCGTTTGCAAAAGGAGCAATAAGGATGGAAAGCAGCAAGATGATTGAAAGTACGCTCGGAACTAACTTGTTTCGCATGGATTGCACTGAATTGGGGAATATGAAAAACATTCCCCAAAAACAGGTATTGCATGAGAAGAGGTGCGAAACGCACTGCAACCCCTTTGTATGGATGACCCATTGCTAATATCAACCGTAAAGCGAAATTGAAAGAAGACCAAGAGAGCTCAAAAGAGGAATGAATTTGGCAAGAAATTGGAATACAATTCTTCGTTGGATTCATCTGACCTTTGGGATGATGATTTCTGTTTATTTCGCTCGAATTACTTTTACTGGAAACACTGACGCCTGGGATAATGATCCTTGGGTAACGATGTTTGTTGGACAAGCTGTGGTAGCGATTGTTTTCTGGACGGGA
>JAACCR010000010.1 GCA_009937205.1 Methanobacteriota archaeon
GTCATTCAACACCTTGGGATTTCAGTTCTTCAATTATGGATTTCATTGGGAGCAAAGATTTCAGTTTTTCTTCATTAGGGCTGGGCTATGCAACCCTTTCACCACGAGTAGAGAGAATACTCCGAACGAATTATACAGATGGTCATGCAGATGAAAATGCTGCTGAATTGGAATTTGATAATCATTGGCGTGACTGTTTGAATACTGCACTCAAGGAATTGGTTCATTGGATGACACGGCCATCGCTGGGCGAGGACTCTGAAGATGGAAAAGAAAAAGCGGGCGGACAAAGGTGTATTTTATCCCCGGGTGCATACCATTTCAAATCGATGAGTCATCACCCTTCGGTCTACACAAAAGAAGCGGAATGGGGGATTTTCACTCAACATGTTAGGCGGAAGTACCGTGCCTTGATTCAACAATTGAATTCAAAGGTTCTTGTTCCATTTGAATTAATCGCAGATGAACTGTTCACTGAAAATACAGATCAAGAAGCAGGTGGGAAATTGCTTGTGAAGGCAAACGTCATTGAGTTGGTTCATGTACTCGATGGCGAGAACGATATACTTGGATGCCGCCGCTGTGGCACTGTCATGCCAATCATCCATGATGACACTTCACCTAACTCATGTATCAGTTGTGGCTATGAACATCTGACAGTTTATGATCCCGTAATCTCTATTTTTGACCAACGAATTGAATCGCCTTGGCGTAGGCCTGCAAAAACAGCGATCATATCAGGTTACAATGATTTGGCGATAACGGTCATTCGTGCTGAAGAACATACGGCACAAATCAATACTGCCAAAGACGAGGAGGAAATGTACACCTCGGCTGAAGAATTCGAATTGCTCTTCCAAGATGTACCTTTTTCTGTACCGGAAGAAGATGATGCATGGACCTTTGTCCAATCACCAGTGGATATTCTGTCATGCACAACAACAATGGAGGTTGGTATCGACATTGGTAGTTTAACATGCGTAGCTCTTCGAACAGTCCCCCGCAAAGCATCAAATTATCAACAAAGAGTTGGACGAGCAGGAAGAGGTTCAGCCGAAGTATGTGTTGCAGTTTCCTGGTGCGATAACCAACCGCACGCTCAGAATTATTTTGACAATCCTCGAGAAATGCTAACTCATCCACAAGACTCACCTGTCATTTATTTGAACAATGAAGCAATTATTGAGCGGCATATTAATGCCGCAATATTTCAAGCGTTTTTCAAGAGGATGAATTACGATTTGCCCCGAAGGCGATTTGATGGAATGGGTGCACCAGAACATGAGGCCAACTTGATGGAGAGCATGGGTACATTAGAGGGATTCTTTTCCGATGTGCCTGAGAATGGATTCAGTTATTCCGACTTCGGTGATTGGTTGGACGGAATCAATCCTTCAGAATATGAGAATCCTGAAATGTCTTGGGAAAATGTTCACCCACAAATCGAAGCAATATTGCAATCTTCACAGTTAACAGGCACTTTGGACGACTTTGTTATGAAATTGCGAGAATTCTTGACTCGATTTGAGAATACAATCTTTCAAGATGAGGGGGTAGCAGCATGACGGAACCAATCAACTTTCTCGACTTTTTATCGGAACACCATAAATTACCAAGTTTCAACCTTCCAACAGACGCTGTGTCATTTGTTGCTCGCTCCCTTACGCCTACAGGAGATGAGCAAATTGAAGTAAAAATGTCAAACGGGCTTGAAAAGGCCCTTACCCAATATAGCCCAGGCAAAGAAATCATTGTCAAAAAGAAAACCTACATGAGTGGAGGCTTGTACCTCGATTTCCCTCCTCGACCAACGACCGAGGAACTTGAGCAATTAAGCATCCCAGATAGATACTCCGCTCGGGTCGATTCAGTAATCAACCGGTTCAGTTATTGGTTTGAGAACATAGAAGATGATCCAGATGATACAACCTTGACGTGGCACCATAGGTGCAGCACAAAAAGTTGCCAGCATACATTGGAAAGCACTCGACCAAAATCCGAAACTCCTGAGGCATCTGAGCCATGTAAGATGTGCGAGGACGGCGTATTCAAAACAATCCCAATGCTCAGACCTCCAGGTTTTGCGCCCCTCGTTCGAGCAAAAGACGGGAGTATCATCGATGTTTCAAAGCGAGATAACACGGAATACAGGATTACAACAAAATGGCCAACTCAAATTATTGGAGAAATCGAAGAAAACGAAATCAAATTTGGAGAACATCTTGAACTTCGTATGGTTTCTGGTAAAACACTGGTCAATATTAATCCTGGAAAGGGTCAGATTGAGGAGGAGGATGGCTTTGGCTTCACGTTCTGTAAAAAGTGCGGGAGTTTGAGTCATGATGATTTGCCATCTGAACACTCTAGGCCCTATGCAATACCATTTCAAGACCTAAACTACTGTGGCCTTCCAAATGATACAGAGGACGGAAATACTGCTATTAACTCATTCCGTGATCGAAGGACAGAGAAGTGTGATCACAACTCAGACCCTTCTAACACTGCGATTGTGGATGGGGGTGAATTACACCGTAGACTCGTGCTTGGGCGAACATTTGTAACAGATGTTCTAGTATTTAGAATTCCATGGGATACGGATGATTTTGTGAGTATGGATCCTGCCAAAGGCAACACTAACACTTCGCAAATTTCTGCTTTAACTCTTCTGCGTAGTCTTTTGGAAGGGGTTACGGGTGATACCTCATTGGGATTGAATATTTCTGAGTCGGACATCGATGGCGACATTCGCAGGTACAGGCATGATGACGAAGAAGGATGGGAATTGTATATCTTTGAACGAAGCGACGGTGGCATTGGGTTGCTTCAAGCATTGTTCCAAATGTTGCGTAGCAGGCATCATGAATTTGATCTAGACAATCCTCTGGATTTCCCCGTCCTTGGAAGAGCACTGGAGCGACTGTCAGGCCAAAATTGTACGACGCAAGTGCCGGATGCTACTGGAAAGTATATCACCGTCAGAGAACGCCCATGCAAGCACATATGCAGCGGCTGTCTACTTGATTACTCTACTCAATACATGGAAAAAGACCTCGATCGAACATCTGGGTACCATTTCCTTCTCTATGCCCTCTATGGAGAGGATTTCGAACAACATCTCGACACGACCATGTCCGATGACCAAAAAAATCTCCATAGCCTCATTCAAAGGTTAGAAGGCGGAGAAACGGCCGAGGCCATCCACGGAGAAGGTACAATCGGCGTCCTAAATGACGGAGTTGAAGCAGACATTGATTTGCGGTCAGTCACGCATGTAAAGTTAAATGAAATTAAGTACACAGTAGCCTCACCCCTATTGAGTGAACTACCCGATACTTCGTTTAGCCGAGATGTATTATTGAACAATCCAGAAAAGATTCTTACCTCACTGCAACAATCAGATGCAGTGGCACAACCTGAAGATTTGGATGAACTTGATTGAGCGTGCTTCAGATGTTAAGTTCATCAGCCTCTAGATTATCCAAAGCCTATCTTTGTGGAAAAATGGCTCAACCCAACCAAGGTGCTCCACCTTTGGTTTCCTTGACTACGTCCATTGATTCAACTTCTGCCCAAGCGGATGGTAACTTGCGCCACGGTCTCATGGAATTTTACCTCAATACCATTGCATCGCAGGACCTCATCCTTGATGGGAAGCAAATGAAGGCGATGGCTAAAGGAGAAAATTGGGATAAATTATACCAGTTTCTGGGAAGTAAAAACGGACCTCAAAGCCCACTAGGCAATTTCAGCAAACTTGATTGTCGGAAAAAACTGAAAAAACTAAGAAAAACAGTAAACTTTCTTTCCAAATACTTACGACAATTTGGAGAAATCAAATATATTGTTGCAGAGCAGTCACTAGAGACAGGAAGTGCCATTCAGATCAGCGATTCGGTTGAAATAAAGAGTGGTGAAATTGATGCGATTTTTGTTCTTGAAAATGTAAAAGGCAAAATTACCGTGATTGTTGTTGATTGGAAACGCAGCCTTACCAACAAAAGATCACTTGAGCAGTATAAACGCCAATGCCAAGTCTATATTCGCTGCATACAGAATGAACCATCACTGGTAAATCTAAGTCTTGAGCAAATGAAATCTGCAGATATACATGGTTTCCTATTTGAAATTGGAGGTGATGAAGGTACAACTCCGGATTTTGTGAAAGTTGATATTATTCCTGCAGATATCGATGCCTTTCTTGAGAAAGCAGCAGAACAGTATGAGTCTACCGAGGCTACTTCCGGTACCCACTGTTCTTCCTGGTGCAGGTGGGCGTTTGCTGATGAGTACTGCAGAAGCATCACTCCAGATGCTCTTTCAATAAATTTTCACTCTGATTCATTTTGGACTGAATTGGAATTTCATTCTAAGTGGATTAATTCTCTCACTCAATTCACAACCAGCATCGAAACTGTGCTGGAACCCGGTGGGAAAAATGTAATTCATTTCAACGGTGGGAGAGAACTACAATTGAAGAATGTCAACTTTCACAAAACCATACCAAGAACCAGTGTTATTCGGGCTGAAGGGTCAGTTAAAAGGCAAACCTCAATGCTAGCATACATGCATGTAAAAAACTTGAAAGTACTTCATGGATAAATTTAATTTCAACTTCTAAATAACTGACTGTAACTGGCTCGCTTCAAGATGGTTCGCAGACCCCAGTGTCCACCATTTAGAGTCGATAAAACTTGCTATGAGGGGCTCTAGCAAGGGATTTATCCTGAGTTATAATTTAGGAATATTGGTCTGTAAAGTTTGAGAAAAGGATAGAAAATGATAATCCCTATGGGGATTAAAGGAAATTTAATATGAATTTCAAGATTAGTTCTATTTCATTTTGTTACAAATTATCCCTTTGATTGAAATAGGGATGGTTGGTCGGCCGAAACATGGCAGACATGCAAACAACCTACATTATGATCAAACCTGATGGCGTCCAAAGAGGACTTGTTGGCGAGATAATCAACAGATTCGAACGTAAAGGACTGCGTATGGTTGGTCTTCGACAACTAACTCCTTCAATGGAATTAGCAGAAACTCACTATGCAGTTCACTCAGAGAGGCCTTTCTACTCTGGACTTATCGAATTCATTACTTCAGGACCTGTAGTAGCTATGGCATGGACTGGTGTAGATGCAATTTCAGTTGCTCGTAACATCATCGGGCCTACTAACGGAAGAGATGCTGCACCAGGAACAATCCGTGGAGACTGGGCAATGGATATAGGACACAACATCATTCACGGTAGCGATGGAGAAGATACTGCATCATTCGAACTTGGACTGTGGTTCCCTGACGGTCTATGCGACTGGGTTCTTGACGCTGAGTCA
>JAACCR010000063.1 GCA_009937205.1 Methanobacteriota archaeon
TGAGGCCTTTGAAATAATTACCAATGCTTGGTCGTACAGAAATTTCTCTTATGATGACTTCATTGATGTCCTTGATATGCTGGAAGAAGAACGGAGAGTATGGATAGATTGGGAAGATAATTTATACGGAAAGAAAGGCTATTCAAGGATGATTTACTATACCAATGTTGGAACAATCGCGATGGATAATTCATTCCTAGTATTCAATGCAGAAGGATCAATACTGGGTCAATTATCAGGTTCATTCGTCTCTAACCTACGAGGGGGAGATGTAATCTTACTAGGTGGGTCTACATACCGCGTCACAAATATCCAAGGTACGAGAGTAAATGTTCAATCGGTAACAGGATATCGCCCTACTGTTCCTTCATGGTCTGGAGAAGCAAGGTCTAGGTCTAGAGAATTATCAAAATCTCTTTTGGATTTAATCGGGCATTGTTCATTAGCCCTGCGCCGTGAACAGGACCCAAGAGTATTACTGCAAGATGCATATGGACTAGGTTCCGATGTTTCAAATGCAATTGCTCGCCACTTAGAAGAACATTCTATAGATTCATTCCAAGTTCCAGACCCGAATAAAATATTAGTTGAACAAGTCATATCAGGAGGGCAAACAACCTACATGATAACCACCTGTAGGGGTCGTGGGTTCAATACTGCGCTAGGTTACTTTATGGCCGGATTGGCAGAATCTCATGGGATTGCAGTTCTAGAATTGTCCTATGATGAAAATGGACTTCTTTTGAAAACTTCAAGAGAAGTTGACCCGCGTGAAATGTACGCTGCTTTCCGTTCAAATAATCATATTGAAGTAATTGAAAGATATATCACTAATACTCAAATATTTACCAAGAGATTTAGAGAAGTTGCCGGACGTTCTATGATTATACCTCGCCGAATTGGTTCTGAAGAGGTTAGTCCGCAGCAATTTCAACAGAAGGCAGAGGCGCTGTTAAAGAAGCATAGAACAATGGATGATAGTTTGTCGATGCGAGAGGCAAAGAATGAAATTATGTTTGGAGATATTGATCTCAAAAGCTTGACTGAATTCTTGGAACTATGTGTGACAGGTGATGCAAGAATTGTTCACAACAAGGTTACCGTTCCTTCGCGATTGGGAATGTCCCTATACATGTCTGCATTTGAGGACTTAATGGCAATGAAAACCCGTGCATTTTTGGTCAAAGATATTGACCCAGAAATTTTACGCCGCTTGCTAGGTACTCGTTCTCTTGCAACTGAATTAACCAGTGAACAACTGAGCAGGTACTATTTGGATAAAGCACCTGTTCCCACCAATGCAACTGAATTATTCAATCTAATGAGCCATGGTGGTGGATTGGATAAAGAATTCAAAAACCCTCTGTACAAAGAAAAATTACAAAACATTGAACTTGATGATATTCGTAAATGGGTTGAGGAATTAGTTAAATCCAAAAAGATTACAAAAATTGATGGAACTGGCTGTGATATTGACGGTAAGTGGTTCAGCCCATATATGGCTGAAATCCATGGAACTCTCGGCTGTTTGTCTACAAATGGTGGAAAGGATGCAGATGATTTACGAGAGATTCACACACGAGGAATTACCTACAAATACGCTACTAAATTTGATGGCCGTAAACCAATTGAATGGGAAGAAAGGGAATTGAGCGATCCTCACGAAGCACTTCGAGTCAAAATAATTGAAATGTTAGGTTCTGAAGGTCCACAAACCGGAGATGAGATGGATGAACGATTACCATTCCCTAGAGAAATGGTTGACAGAATAATCCATGAACTGGAGTCCCGGAGTGTTATCTCTGTTGGATTCTATCGCCAAACAGATGATGCAGAATATATTCTCAAAGTCGATGAGCACAGGCTAACTGGTGGTTCTGAAGAGGTAGTGGAGTACCGGTGGGTACAAAATATGGTTTTAGAAAAGTCCTTCAAACAATATGACAATTGTTTTGATGCTTTTAATTCTCACGTATTATTCCAAAAACAGCAGGAATTATTGTACCGAGTTAAGGATTTTAACTTTAAGGATTGGACTGATGTTCAACTTGATTCAGATGTGATAATGGGTCGATTACTGCATAACCGTATTGGATACACTACTAAGAAATCAATTCCAATGTTACTCGGTTTGAAGCCTGAACCATGGATTGGTCCAATGGAAGATGAAATATTGAGCAAAGTTTCAGCGGATGAGAATATCACTAGAATTGAATTGCTAGAAAATTATCCAAAGGGTGATGATTTCAAATCTTTACATAGAGATTTGAAAAATGCAATTTCTAATCTTGAGCGCCAAATGATGATGGTAAAACAATTTGAAGATGTCATCGGAAGACGAAGAAGACTTTCACTATTCCATCGAGTACATGATGTATACGAGACAATGGATTTCGAGGACTCGTTAGTTGATGTCATAGGAAGAATGGGTCCAGTTAAAGCAAATACGCTAAGATTCTATGTTACTCGCTCGTATGAAGATTTGACAATTGCCTTGATGAATTTGGAAAAGTCGGGACGTATTTCTAAGGTGATGGCATTGGTTCCAGACCCTGAGGCATTTTATTGCATGCCGGATGAAGTTCAATTGCTGAAACGCCCTAGAAGAGAAGACAGAACTATGAGAATTTTAACCCAGTCTGATCCTTATGTTTCTAGATTCATTTGGGAGGTTAGAAGCGTACTTGATCGTGGTTGGTATCTGCCAGTTTTCAAGGGAGTTGATCCTGTCGGTAAGGTATTGATGTTCAAGGTTAATGATTACCTTGAAATCAAGGACTTACATGTTCCAACAGCATACTTAGACGAGTTCTGTGAAGCGTTTAGAATACTACTTGAAAATCATTCAGACCAATTGGTTGATGTTGCTGTATTATCTAATTTCAATAGTGAACCTGTTTCATCCATTGACGATAATACTAGAGAATCGCTAGAAGCTATCGGTTTCAAAGTAGCTGGTGAAAGGATGATCCGCGGTGGAATCGTTGATCCGCAACCTAGAGAAATTGCCGAAAAAGTACTATTCCATCAGCACAACTTACACCAGGATTCAAGATTAGAGAACGAAATTGATGCACTGAGAAATGTTCCTGAAGTTAGAGATGATTTCGCATTAAGAGGGCGGGCTTCAGTATACAGGGTTGACCTAAAGAGCATGGCTAGCGCGCACCGCTTGCACCAAGGAATCAATATGAGAGGGCATCAAGTTTGGGCCACATACGAACACTTCAGAGACTTGTTGACGATTAGAGGATTACCTCCTGATGAAGAATTATGGGATATTGTTGAATTCTTCTCGGTCAATTCAGACCCTAAAATATTCAAAGAGAGGCATGCATTAACACAATCACAATTTAGGAAATTACTGCAACCGCTAGTCAAATCAGGTCATATCGTTCAGGACTTTAGAGGTGGATATAGAACTGTTACTCAAAGAGATGATGTAGATCGTGTTGAGCTGCGTAGAGAATATTTGCGTAAACTTGTCGCAGAATACCCAGTAATTACACTGAAACAGTTACTACGTTTAGCAGGTACTCCATTCAAGCCAGAAGAATTGAAGGCGGTTTTGAATTCCTTTGAAGAGGATGGAACTCTAATCAAAGGATTCCTAATTGAAGACTTACACGAAGTATGCTGGGGACGGAAAGAACTTCTTGAAAAGTCGAACAAAATCCCTCCGATTCGCGATTTCGTTTTACCTCCTAGTGACCCAATCGCACCATACTTCTCAGGTATATTGAAGGAAAAGTTTGGATTTGGTTCCGCATACTTGGTATTCAAGAATGCTGAACCAGTTGCTGCATTCAAGGCTAATACAAGAAATAAAATTATTGAAGTCAAAGATTATGAAGGTTCTGAAAAGGGCTGGAGAATTGTCAAGGAATTTGCATGGGAGCAGCAAATGCCACTGAAGACTGAACTTCGTATTGGCGGAAAACGCCTACAATGAAATATCTTCAATCAAATAAGTCATCCAGCACTTCCGAGATTTCATTCATATTCTGCGGTGCTTGCTGCGAATCGGTTCCTAATAATTCACTTGAGGCTTCTGATGCTGCGTTGTTTTGAGCTGCAGATGTTCGTGGCTCAAAACTTGTAGGTTGTTCTCCAAACGGCGTTATGACTACCGGATCTATCGGCTGTGAAAATGGGTCTACTGAATCAACTCCATCAAGTCGGGGAATTTCTTTGTCCATAGAATCATTCAATCCTAGCATTTCATCTTGCATTGCACTATGACGGTCCTCATCCCATCGTTGATTTGTGCCAGATACTAATCCACCACCACCCATGCCACCCTTTAGGAAGAATAGCAATAATCCAGCAAGAACCAGTAAAACTGCTCCACCAGTTGCATATAGCAAGTCATTAGCGACACTCGGTGCGAAATCTGCATTATCACCAACACCATCGCCATCGCTATCTATTGACTCCTTAGGGTCGTCAGGGAATGCATCTTTTTCATCTACAACTCCATCTCCATCACTATCAAATGCACTGAATGTTGTTTCACACAATAAGGATGCGAGTTCAAGCTCTTCAAAGTCAACAAATCCATCATTATTAACGTCCATAGTTAGGAAATTGTTCTCATTTACCCATACCAATGAACTGAAATCTTCCATTGAAACCTCTCTTCCATCATTTAATTGTTCAAAATTACTGAATAATTCATTATCGCAGCTACAAATTTCTTGTAAAACTTCTGCAAATTCAATTTCACCATCCAAATTAAGATCTGCATCATCAAAATTAGTTTCTCCTGAACCTCCTTCTACAACTTCAAATTCTCTCATAGAAACTACTCCATCGCCATTTGTATCAACTTCTCTAAAGATAATCTCTGCAGACTCTTTACATGATTCTACTTCTATTGGTTCGTCAATCGGTGGGTCAATTGGAGGTAATTCAGATTCCACCCAAGTTGCAATAATAGATACATCACTAATATCTGAGACTGCAAATAAAGTGATATCAAATCGTCCATTGGAAGGATTCCAAATCATTATGCTTTGCGATGTTCCATCTCCATTTGATTCTACAAATATATCTTCAGAGGTGAAGTCCATTCCATTGCCTTGATTGCCATTAGGTCTGCCTTGACGCCCTTCTTCATCAACAAAATCAAAATCCAAACCAAAATCATCGAAATCAATAGAGTAAGTTTGTCCTTCAACTTCAAAGTTTAGTATTCCGTCGCCACCATAAGTTGAGATTTCTAAATATTCACCAGGGTTTTCAATTTCTAGGAAGAAAAATAGTTCCTCACCCTTAGGCGCTTCAATTCCTGCAATCTCTTCATTATTGAATAATTCAATTGGAGTTCCGTCATATGACCAAACATATCTATCCTTGAAGTCTGCTACAATACTTACTCCACTGAATACATATTCTGAATCTAATAAAATATACCAAACACCAGGTGTAGGGTCATTGAATCCAATCTTATCACCTGCCCCAGGTGCGCTAGAACTAATATCGAATGTTGTAGGTGTAGGAGCACTTTCATGCCTCATGAATAATTCAGCTTCTCCTACTCCTTCAAAGAGATCAACCTCTAACCTTTCAGTACCAGTTGGAACATTAATCTTGAAAAACTGATCTAATCCATCATATCCACTCATAGGCCCGTACTCAACCCCTGGGAATAATTCAATTGCATCATCTGAATCGATATTTTCTGGAGGATAGGTGAAATCTGCAATAATTGTAAAATCATTGGTTCTAAAATATGTATATGCAATAACATAATATGTGCCTACATCTACATTATACAAGTGAACTTCCTCATCATTTCCTTGATTCATTGACCAGTCATCTTTGATAGAATTTGGCATAGGTTCCTCAGCAGGTATTCCAGTTTGTTTTCCTTCAGCACTATCTCCTGACTGGATGAATTCAAAGTCAAAAAATTGGTCAAATGGATCTGGAGGTCCTCCATAAGATATTGCTAAATCCGCATTGCCACGTCCGCCATATGTTTTTATTCTCAAATCTGAAAGTGGCTCTAATACATTTACATAATAATACAAAACTCCATTATCAGAATTATCTTCACCTTGCCAGATATTACCTTCTATCGATTGGCCAGTAACAGCAATTCCATCACTCAATTGAGTCATCTCATCCAATGAAGGAGGTGCTTCTGCAACATCCCAATATGGAGATATGCTCAAATCTTCTATCTCTTCATTGGCAACTAATACAAACCACCAAACACCTTGTTCAGGCCATGACATAGTTTCGTACATATAGCCCCATTCAGCATCAATTTTAGCGTAATTATCCCATGCGCTTGGAACTGAATCGTGTCCCGAATATACAGTGAAGGCAGTAGTTTGGCCATCATCTTTAATGGACCAAGACCACATTGAGATATCAAAAGATCTCGTATATTCTGGTAAGGTTACAAAATAGAGCAAATGGTCGCCAGCATCTGCATTGACACCACTAATCGTTTGGCCATTGAATAATTCTTTTGCTTGTGCGACAATTGTTCCATCAGGCATAACCCATGAAGCTCCATGAATTGTTCCGTTTCTTACAGCATGGTCAACGGTTAGTTCTCCAATACCTTCAGGGAATGTCCACATTGTAACTGTGTCATCATTCATTTCTGGTATTGATATCGTTTGTACTACAGTTTCATTTGAGGTTTCGTTACTAGTTTCGTTACTAGTTTCATTTGTAGAATTATTATTTGCACTGGTGAAAACTGAATAGTCAACTCTGTCTAGTCTGACATTATCTATCAAACCTTCAAAGTAATTACAATCACAACCAGCACCCATCTTACCAATAATGAATTCATCACAGTCTTCGCCTGATTCAAAGCAAGAATTTGAACCAAAGTCTCCTGCTGGAATATTGCTCTGGGAAGCATCGAATGAGCCTACTAGTTGGCCATCAATGAAAAATGAACCACCTTCTCCTTCAGTCAATGCAACTGCTACATTAGACCATTGCATTGTTGGCACTGTGACATTGACACCAGTAGTTGGGTGCTTGGAAAGTGAATATTCATCAGCATATGCAAGATGGCCATTGTTGAGATACATTCCATATCCATAATCTCCAAGCATTGCAATAAATTGAGTACCAGTTGAGGTGTAAGGATATACGTCAGCAGAAATAGTTAAGGAACCATTTAGGTCAAAGTCTGAATCAGTTTCTGCTTCCACATAATCATCAATTCCATCAAAGCGAAGAGCATAATCTGCACCAGGACCAACTTCAACAACTCCATAGACAGGGAAATACTGTGGATCATCTTCTAAATCATTCCAATCGCCTGGTTGAATATTACCCATGTTGGTACCTGTGATGTGGACATAATCTTCATCATCTCCATCACCAGGTTGACCTTCACCCCAACTTCTGTAAAAGAAAGGAGTGCCATCGTGCCAGTGAAATTCTCCTTCCATATCGGTATCTGACAATCCAGTCCACAAATGTCTTGTTTGGTTATCATATGAAGCAAATGTATCGAATAGCCAATCGTTTTCTTCAGCATCATCTACAGTGACTAAAAATCCACCTAATCCTCGTGCTGCTTCGGCAGAATCAGTCCATGAAGCTTCACTCACTAAGTAGTATGAATTGTTATGAGAAGGATTAATCGCAGTGTGCAATATCTCAATTCCCGTAGAATTCTCTGCACTTGACTGCGCTAATAGTGGAGATAAACTAGACAATATTAGAACCACCAATATCAATGCCGATGGGAAACGCTTTACTGCATCCATATTTTTTGGTCACATGCAAAACCTATTAATCTATTCCACTACAGGATTCATTAAAATTCAAACTATTTTGAATCTGATTTGCTATTCCTCCCGGTTAAAGGTTTGAGTAGGCGGAGAATATGCTTGTGTAATTCTGGCAAAATATCAAACATAATCAGGGCCATCAAAAACATGGCAAATAAGGACACTGCTCTCGCAACATAGGCGTGACCAAAATCAAACACTGAAAGTCCATTAAACTCCCAAGTAGTGTATGTTAGGTGCATCCAAATCAATCCTGCATTTCTGAAAAGATTTAGAATATGTATTGTTGCCACTACAAGGAATAACGCGCGCAGACGCCTTTTCCAGTCAATATCTAATACTGAAATCGCACCAATGAATACCACCAATGATTGCAGTGCAGTACATGCAAGAACGAAATTAATACCAATCATCGAACCATCTGCTAGAAGCAATTCTGTATGAATCGGATATTCACCGGTCAGTTCTGTACTAAACCAGCGATTACCCTCCCAGGCTTCCCAAGTGACAACTCCTGCATCTGTATTGACCCATGTCTCTCCTAATTGGATATCTTGTCCTCCGGAAAACCGTAGCATCCAAGCTGATTGTGAGGCTACTATCCAAATTGCAACTACATTCAACCACGGCATGTGGGCAATCAGAAGATACGGCCCTCCTGCGAATGCCACTGCGCCTCTTGCCCAATTCTGTGCATTTCGAGTCCCCTCACTAGTTTCTTGCCCTTCCCACCATGCCATTGCTAAGGCCATTGGCAGTGTTAGAGCAGTCATTATCACCAAAACAACATCGTCGTGTTCTAAATATCTAAATGAATCATTGAAGAAATACAGTCCAACAAAAACCCAACCCACTTGAGCGATACGAGTCATTGATTTGTTTCGTCCAAACCAACTAATTGCCAGTAGTGCCATTCCTATGACGCCAAGCAATGTTGCCGTAGATGGACTCATCAGCATTAAGCAGACCTCTATCAACTTACATTTCAATACTTACTCCACTGGTTACAACAAAACACTTGATGCAGAACCTTTTGAGCGAAACTATGCGAGGTGTTATTGCTCAAATCACACCTCATTCATCAAGCCTAGATAAGCAGCATTTTCATGGTGGTATAGCATTTTTAGACAGAGATGGAGTTCTTAATGTGGGTTATTCCACAT
Organism: Methanobacteriota archaeon; assembly: GCA_009937205.1. Taxonomy (GTDB): domain Archaea; phylum Thermoplasmatota; class Poseidoniia; order Poseidoniales; family Poseidoniaceae; genus MGIIa-L1. The sequence goes on from JAACCR010000063.1 coordinate 8,936, forward strand.
ACGTCAATTCTCCACAGCAAGTAAAAATGCTAACCGGTGCTGGAAAATCTATTGCAACATTGCGACGAAATGGTTTCTTGATCTGTATTGTAACCAATCAATCACCAATAATGCGTGGATTGTGGAATGAACAAACTCTACACGCAATCAATGATGAACTGAGAAGACAATTATTGGATGAAGACTCCGATGCTCACATCGATGTGATTCTAGCATGTCCGCATAGGTCTAGAGATATGTGCGCTTGTCGTAAACCGTATCCTGGAATGTTAGTATTAGGCAGTGAAATCCTTCGTGGTGGAAATTATGACAAATCTAATCTTAACGATGGAAGAGGGGTTATCGAAATTGATTCAAATCTGAGAAATGTTGATTGGTGGGGGACGAAAAAAAGACCACCACACCCATTTGATTTGATGCTCGGAGACCGTAAATGCGATCTTGGTGTTGGGTGGGCTTATGGGGCTAAAATTTTCAGAGCAAATCCTGACATCGGTATCGCAGGTGAGATAAGTAAGATGATTGACGAGGAGCATGAAGGGATTGACTTCAAACCGGTGTGATTGCGATGGGTTGGCTAGGACTAGATGATACCGATACTCTCGCAGGCGGTTGTACAACCCTCGTATTCCATCAATTGTTAGAAAATTTACCATCTTATGTTTCTGTTAGAGAAACACGATTAGTCAGGTTATGGCCATTCGCTAAAAAGCGTACTCGTGGTAATGCTGCCATGGCTGCAGAATTGGTTTTGTTGAATGATCAATCGAATGCTATCACCGATGTTAAGCAGTTAGAAACCGTTACTCGATCTTTGTTAGAACATCTTGATAATTGGTGGAATGAGCATATTGCACCATTGGAAGGTGAAGTTGAACAATCAACACATAATGATAGACCGCAAGTACCAACTGAACCTGGAATGGTTTGGTTTAATGAACAGCCTGATGAAACGTTCTATAGAATGGCTGTTGCTGAAAATGTTGTATTATCACAAGCACCTATTGCAGATAAATCGTGGGGAAGCCACGGTATTATTGGTGCAACTGCTGCAACCTCATGGGCTGCTCAGTCATCTACATGGGAAGCGATTGCCTGGAGAGAAGATTGTTCATCGACTGTAAGAGAAATTTGTGAACGCACTTTGAGCGTCATTGATTCATGGCAAGGAACATTTATGTCAATAGATTCTAGAAAGGGAAGAAGTCTAATCGCACCTAGAGGAAACTGCCCTGTTCTGTTTGGAGTCCGTGCAAGAGATAAGAAAACCGCCAATAATGCTGCAAAGAAATTGCTAGGGGCTGAAGCGACTCAGCCATCTAGTGGGATGAGAATTTTTATGACAAACCAAGCGAGTGATGATCATTTAACCGAAATATTCAGTGGTAAGGTAATTTCAATAAAGGTACTCAGCCGTGGTCATGTGATTCTCAAAATTGATTCAAACGATGCAGAAATAACTGAAGGAGAAGAAGTCTCCATTGAAGAATCAACATGGATGGCGTTTTCTCAATCAGGTGATGTCAAAAACTTAGCACAGTGGTTACAAGCTGGAGATGTGATAAAAGGAAAGGGTCTTCTTGCAGAGGATGGGGCACTTCACCTTGAAAAATTAAAATTAGTTGAGGCTTCGGAGAGGAATAAACGGAGACCTCCTTGTGAAAAATGTGGTAAGACTGTAAAGAGCCAAGGACGAAACAATAAGTTACGCTGTCCTGCTTGTAAAAACTTGCAAGAAAATATTTGGATTTATAATCCGCAAAACCCACCACATCGCGGTTGGGTTCAGCCACCTTCGGACCATCGAAGACACTTGTCCCGACCACTAAAGTGGGACCAATAATGATACTCCTGATGTATCATTAATGCGAAAGCATCAATATCAAGTGATATTTGATGTATCTTTATGGATGAAGAGACCACCAAGAATCTAGCCTACATTATTTCAATAGTCATTTTTGTTTTGATGGCTAGATTCGTTTTGCGTAAGGGGTTAGAAAACCGTTCACGAGTTCTTAGAGATAATGCTCCAAAAATTGCCGGTGATGATGAGTTGGATGGAGCAGCCAAAAACCCGCAACAATTTGATGAGCCAGATGATGAAGCGCTTGACGAGATGGCTAAATTACTTGGCGAAGAAGAGTAATTAAACGTAATTAAAACCCGACTCTTCGAGTTTTAAATCACTACTTTCATCACCGATTTTTAGTGTTCTAAATGGTCCATCTTTTGTTCTTATTAGAGTGGCAATAGTAAAACCGAATTTTTGCATTGCATTAGCAGATCTTGCAACAATTATATCTTTGGAATTACCACTTGCATCTATGCTTCCCTTTGAAACCAATAATAATGTAGCCTCTAATTTCTGTTCATCACATAATTTTGCCATTTGAGTTAAATCGTTGCTAGCGATTCTTCCATTAGAATCACACCAGTCATCTACAACTATCATTGAAACTGCTGGTAAACTATTCATTGCTTGAATAATTGATGATACGGCCAATTCCGTATTTCCTGCAATGCTCATAGCATGGAATCTGGAGGATTGAATCAGAGATAAGTGGGCAAATAATTGTGAGAAACGTACTGCATTTGGTAGTTCTTTACTGGCCCAAATAACTCTGCCACCATTTGCTATTGCATCAGCAGCTAGGTGAAGAGCCAAAGAAGTTCCACCTACTGAACCTTCTATTGCAAGGTGGATTGCTTGACCCTTAGCACCTAGCGAATACCTTGCCATATTGCAACCTTTACGCCAGCGGTGTTAATGCCTTGCTATCATTTCAATATCAGGAGTATTGTTAAAATTACTACATCTTTGGGGCAATGCCAATAAACGAAGTCTGCACCACTGTGTTCATGAGCGACGAAGTTAGAAAGGGCGAGCGCATTCCAAGAAGAGCGCTTCCTGAGTTCGAAGAGGTTGCTAATTTTGGAGAAGCAATGTCAAAACATGGCTTTTGGGGAACTGCTTTGGAAGATAAAAATCAATACGGTCCTGTGTCTATGATGATCCTATTATTAGTCGTCGCGACAATAACCGGTACAGTATTGAAATTATTGGGCTAATTCTTTACTTTGAGATTTTAGATTCTATTTCAAAACCGTATCGCTTCAGCATTATATTAGGGCAATACTCAAACCCTCTGCTAATTGCGGGCAATTATGGATGGAGGTTCTGTCAATGTTGAAAGCAGAACATCTGCACAAGATAAGCGTTGGACAATAATGGCAGCACTTCTTGGAACAAATACTGCATTTATGCTTTTTCAGGGGATAGCGCAGGAAACCAATCCAAAATTCATCCGTGAGATAGCCTTAGCAATTATTGCTGCAACTTTACCATTCCAGGGGATATACTTCTTAATTTACACTTTTTTGCTTGAGCATGTTAATGAATTGAGTCCTCAACGAATCAATAGCTTGAACATAGCTTCAGCGATTTGTCAAGTCGTTTCCTATATGTCCTTAATTGGCTTGGGAATGATGTGGTTCAATATTTCACTCTATGTCGGAGTTGCATTCTTTTTCTCAACTGCGCTTGCCATCATCCTCATCCGTTCAGTGATGAGTCCAGTCACTGTTGGTGACTCATAGATGCCAGCGATGGCCGTTTTTGTGGCTAATAGGGTGCATGGATTTCAAAGGCAAGGTTGATGAAGCGGCGGCAAAACCACAACATCATGGCATTCTGTCCGTTAGATTACCGCTATGGCTGTCAAGACTTCAAACACATCTGGTCAGAAGTTGGAAGACATGAAAGACAATTAGAGGTTGAAAGAGCATTAATTTGGGCTCATATGCAACTCGGTCGTGTATCTGAATCCGATTATGAGATCGTAAAATCAATTGCAAACCCAACTTCTGTGACCAAGGAAAGAGTGTCAGAAATAGAGGCTGAAACAAGACACGATATTATGGCATTAACTAAGGCAATGGCTGAAGCTGCTGGTGAAGCGGGTTGGTGTATTCATCTAGGTGCCACTTCTAATGACATTGTTGATACTGCAGTCGCATTACAATTGAGAGATAGTATTATTTTACTTAGAGAACAACTGTGCTTATTGATTGGAGTTTGTGCAGATATTGCTGAAAGAGAACGTGATACTGTAATGCTGGGCCGCACACATGGTCAGGCTGCAGTTCCTATTACATTTGGTCTAAAGGCAGCAGTTTGGCTTGATGAAATGCGTCGTCAGTTAATCCGATTGGATGAAGCAAGTCCTCGTATTTCAGTTGGAAAGTTCCTCGGTGCTGTTGGCACAGGTGCTGCTCAAGGAGTAAATGCGAGAGAACTTCAAAGACTAATACTTACCCATCTAGGACTTGGAGTTCCATTAGCAACCACTCAAGTTGTTGGAAGAGACCGTTATATCGAGTATGTTTCCTGGTTAGCAAATGTCGCATGTACTTGTGAAAAGATTCTTCAGGAAGTTAGAAACCTTCAACGCTCAGAAATTGCTGAAGCTGGTGAAGGCTTTGATGTTGAGAAGCAAGTTGGTTCTTCAACAATGGCTCATAAAAAGAATCCAATCAAATCAGAAAACGCAAGTGGACTGGCTAGAATTGTTCGTTCATTCATTATCCCAACTTACGAAAACGCATTACTGTGGCATGAAAGAGATTTAGCTAATTCCAGTGCTGAACGCTTTACTCTATCTCACGCTTCTGCTTTATGCGAAGATGTAATGGCCAAAACTCGCCAAGTGTTATCCACTATGTGGGTTGATGCTGATCGCTGTATGGAGAACATCAAATCGCAACGTGGCTTGGTTATGGCTGAAAAGGTGATGATAGATCTTGTTGACCATGGTATTGCTAGAGATGAAGCACATGAAATTTTACGTGAAGCATCATTCACAGCAGTTGCCAACAAGGAAGAATTAATCGATGTGTGCTCTAGAACTCCAGCAATTGCTGCTGCATTCTCTGCTGAAGAGTTAGAGGCTATGTTCGAACCAGCAAATCATATTGGAGTTTCTGGAGAAATTGTTGATGAAGCTGTTGCTCTTGCAAGAGCTGCAATTGCATGATCAATTATTGATCACATCAATTTTGCTAAATTCTAAATGGCCTCTAACGCCATCCCAATGTGATTGATAATCTACGGTTAATTTCCCATTCATATGTGGGCCATGCAAAACAAGAGTTTCATATTCTCCACCCTCACCATCGACATTGAATCTATATTTTTTTGAAAGTTCTTCTAATCTAGTAAGTGATTCTTTACTAAGCACATGTCCAAGCCATTCTTCACCCATTCCCTCGGTACTAACGCCTGTTAGCATTACGCCAAAGCCATTGTCGACTAAGTTTCTCATGTGCTGTTGAGGGGATTGATGCCACAATGGAGTCCAACTAATTATTGATAAATTTTCACACATTCTCTCCAAACGACTTTTTTGATAATCTGAACGTAGAGCACCACTTACTATCCCATCAATATCCAACTTTGCTAATTCTGTTTGTAAATCATCAATCTCTAGTTCTTGTATTCCTTCACTAGCCACATTGATCCATTTAATTCCGCCAAGTTGTGCTTGATACTGAACTGCTGCCACACCTGGAACTTGGAACATATGCGAGTCGCCACCGGAAATAGTAACTGTCACCAAGTATGCAACATCCCAACCCTTGCACATTGCCCACCATAAAGCGGTGCAAGAATCCTTACCACCACTTGATAGAACTGCGACTCGCATGACTATGCTAAACAACCCTAGCAATTTATCCTACGGGTTAGTTGTAATTGGGAGGGTTGATATGGGGTGGGGATTTCAATGGCCTATTAGCGAGAGGCACTAGTGATGTTGGTCCATCCAAATAGACCATCATCATCATAAAGTGTCGCCCTAAAGACAAATTAGAGGTGTCAAGTATGCAACCAAGCGGAAGAGGATATGACCACGGAATAACAACATTTAGCCCAGACGGAAGATTGTTTCAAGTTGAATATGCACGTGAATCGGTAAAGAGAGGAACTACAACAGCAGGCTTGAAATTCAGAGAAGGAGTTGTACTGGTCTGCGACAAGAGAATTAGCAGCCGATTGATAATCCCTGAATCTATCGAAAAAATGTTCAAAATTGACGGACATATCGGTGTTGCAACATCAGGTTTAGTTGCTGATGCACGTCAACTAGTCGCTAGAGCTCGTGTTGAAGCGCAAATCAATCGAATAACTTATGCGGCTTCGGTACCAGTTGATGTATTGGTAAAGCGTATCTGTGATTTCAAGCAATCTTTCACCCAATACGGTGGTTCACGCCCATTCGGTACTGCCCTGCTAATCGGTGGAGTCGATGCAAATGGAATCCATCTTTACGAAACAGACCCTTCAGGAGCATATCAATCGTATCATGCTGGCGCAATTGGCTCAGGAAGAAATTCTGTTGTTGAACACTTCGAGAGCCACTGGAAAGATGGTCTAACTCAAAATGCAGCAATGAAACTAGGTCTTGAGGCTTTACGAAATGCGAACGGTTCTGAATTGAATCGCGATGCTGTTGAAGTTACCGTCATCGACGGTGAGGGATATAGAGTTCTAGATAGAGATGATGTCAACAAACAAATTGACAGACTAAAACCTCTAGAAGAGTAATTCCATTCGAAATCATACACTAAGCCTTAGTGCTTGGTCTACATATCCTACTTTGAGGGGAACTAATGGTTAGTATGGATGATGCTGTTTTAGCGCGAATGGAAAAGAGTGGTAAACGCTACGAGTTACTTGTCGATCCGACTCTTGTTGATCAATTCAAAGAAAATCCTGATTCAGTAAGAATGGATGATTTTTTGGCTATGGACGAAGTGTTTCATGATGCCAGAGGTGGAGAAAGACCTACCTCCGAAGCAATTGAAAATACTTTTGCCACTCAGGATATTGTTGAAATCACAAAAATTATCCTAGAAAAGGGTAGCATTCAGTTGACAACCATTCAAAGAAAGGTTATGGTTGAGAAAATGAGGCAGCAAATCATCCATCATATTCATTCCCAAGCAGTTGACCCTAAGACAAAAAGCCCGCATCCAAAAACAAGAATCGAATTAGCACTAGATGAATGTAGATATTCTGTTGACCCGTTTAAACGGTTAGAAGACCAAGTTAAGGATGCTGTAGAAAAACTGAAACCGTTGATCCCGCTATCATTTGAATCTGTCAAATTAGCATTCAAGATATCTGGTGCAACGATGGGTAAGGTCAACCAACTTTTACGACCATACCTGAAAAAGGAAGGTTGGTTGGAAGATGTATCATGGGCCTGTGTAATCGAATGCCCTGGCGGAATGAAAGGCGAATTGATAGGTCAAGTAATGCAACGTTCGTCCGATGCTGAAGTCAAAGAAATGTGAACTTGATATTGCTAGTCTCTATTTCTAAATAAACGCAGTACAGTGTAATATCTAACAAGTGACAAAGGGTTTGCTTTATCATGGGTTGGTGGGTCGGCGAGTTGGAGAGAAACAAATGTCCCAAGGTCAAATCGGCGCCGAGCTGCGCCTCGTGACTCCAGGAATGGCTATCGGGCCGTTATCTGGAAAGCGCGTAGGAAGTGGTGCACTAGCACAAAATGAACAAATTATTGCTACCCGCTTAGGCTGGGTTCGCGAGATGAATGATACGGTCTCAGTAGACCCAATCAATGCTGCATATATGCCTCGGAGTGGTGATTTAATTATCGCTACTGTAGCCGAGGTCAGAAATAATCTATGGTTTATGGACATTAATGGTCCATTCCAAGGACTTCTTCCAATGTCATTAGCACCTTGGAAGGTTGAGTTCGGTGCAGCACGCCAACACATGGGTGTCGGCGATTCAGTAATGGCAAGAGTTCAGGAAGTTGATGAATGCCATAATGTAGTTCTTACAATGAAGGGCGTTGGATTGCGACGTATTAATGAAGGTTCTATTCTTTCAGTTCCAGTAAATCATGTTGAAAGGATTCGTGGTAACAATAACGAAACCCTACTAAGACTTAGAGAAATATGTGACTGCCGAATAATGGTTGGTGACAATGGAAGGGTTTTGGTCGATGGTTCCCCAGAAGGAATTTCATGGGCTCGTAGCGCAATAAAATTGGCTGGTAACTCTGGCCACAAACAAACATTCTCAGCAGATTTATCTGCTTTAGAAAAAAGTGCTCCAAAAAGAGGTGATGCCTGATGGGCGGATATGGTGATGTAAAACTACTAAGAGAAGATGGCCTAAGATTAGATGGTCGTAAAATTGATGAAATGAGACCGATTGAAATTGAAGCTGGGATTCTACCTGGTGCAGATGGCTCGGCATGGGTTAAGCATGGTTTGAATATTGCAGTTGCTGCAGTCTATGGACCTATGGAAGCCCATCCTCGTAAGATTCAACGTCAAGACCGTTGTGTTATTGACGTACGATATAACATGGCACCGTTCTCAACTTCAGATCGTATCCGTCCAGGATACAATCGCCGTAGTAGAGAAATTTCCAAGGTAACTTCAGAGGCATTAGAATCCGTAGTTATTTGTGAACGATACCCTCGTAGTAAGATTCGTGTAGAAATTGAAATTCTATCCGCTGAAGCTGGAACTCGTTGCGTAGGAATTACTGCTGCTTCGGTCGCATTAGCAGATGCTGGAATCCCAATGCGTGATCTATTGGTCGGTGTTGCAAGTGGTAAAGTAGAGGACATAGTGGTTCTTGACTTGGATAAGGCAGAGGACAACTATGGTCAAGCAGACCTTCCTGTTGGAATTTTACCAAACACTGGTGAAATCGCATTCTTACAAATGGATGGTGACTTGTCACCAGATGAATTCAATTTAGCAATGGAGTATAACTTCAAGGCTGCTGCAGAAATTCACGAAATTATGGTTGATGCTCTGAAGCGAAGATATGAAGGAGGTGAGAACTGATGGTAGCGTTGGTTCCAACTTTACTTCGTCAAGAACTTGCACGTCTAGCAGAATCTGGTGCTCGCCTCGATGGCCGTGGCCAGTGGGAAGCTAGAGACATTGTCCTAGAAACTGATTGTTTATACAACGGTGAAGGATCTGCAAAAGTAGTCTGGGGAGATACAATTATTTACGCTGGTGTCAAATTTGAAATGAGAACACCTTGGCCAGATAGACCAAATCAAGGTTCTCTAATGTGCAGTGCGGAATTACGCCCAATTGCAGGAAGAAAATACGAACCTGGCCCACCTTCTCCAGAATCTATTGAATTAGGTCGCGTTGTTGACCGAGGAATTCGTGAATCAGGATGTATTGACATGGAAAAACTGTGTATTGTACCTGGTGAGAAAGTATGGGGTGTAATGATTGACATCCACGTACTCTCTGACCAAGGAAATATGTTTGATGCTTGTGCTCTAGCAGCAATCGCTGCACTGAGAACTGCAATCGTTCCTGCGGAACGGTTTGATGTCGGCGAAGATTACACTCTAAAGGTAAAGAGTACACCGATCATGGCATCCTTTACTCGTGTTGGCGGACGCTATGTGTTTGACCCATCAGCAGAAGAAGAATTAGGTGGAGATGAACGCATTCACATCACACTTGGAGATGAAGGTCACCTCCACTCCTTACAGAAGGGGCTAAAAGGGGTATTCACTCCGGAAGAATTTGCAGAGATATTCGATGTCGCACAGTCTCGCTGTGTTGACCTTCGTAAACTCGTAGCAAACCAGGAGGGGAACTGATTGGCAAAGAGAACACAAAAAGCAGGCGCAACAGCAAGATTCGGAGCACGATATGGTGTTTCTGTTAGACGTAATTCAGGTATTGCGCTAGCAAAGAAGACTGCAAAGTATACTTGTCCTGTTTGCCAATACAGAAAGGTTTCTCGCAAGTCCGTAGGAATTTGGTCTTGTTCAAAGTGTAACCACACATTCGCTGGCGGAGCTTGGGAACCATTCACTCGCGCATCAGATGCAAACAGTCGTATCCTTAGACGCTCTGTTGAAGGTGCAACTACTGCTGATATGGCTTATATCGCACAGCAAGCAGCTCTTGATTACGAGCGCCGTCTTGCTGCGGGCGAACTTGACGAAGAGGAGTGATCTCTACCCTTCGGGGTAAAGGCAGGTGGTTTGATGACCCCGTCTTGGAAACTCAATTTAACTGTAGAGTCACGTAGTTTGCAAGAAACTAAGGCCTTAGCAGATTGTTTAACAACCGATGAGGCAGTCACTTTTTCTGATGATGGTTCGAATTTCTATTTTGAACTAAATAATCTAGCGGCTAAGGACCTTAGGGCCATGTGGAATACAAGAATTAGAGGACTAATCGCAGTTGATAATGTTCTAAAAATAATTAACGAGCATTCATCAACCCCTAGCAATTGAGAGATAATGGTGAGAGTATGACAACAATGGAACAACTTCAGGTAGTCGTCAACAATATGCAGGCAGCTCGTAGCCAAGTGGCTTCGTTAAAAGCACAGGTGCAAGAATTAGAAATGACGATTATTACAGTTAAGGATCAACCTAGTGAACTTGCATTGCACAAACAATTGAGCGGCGTTCTTATTGAAGTCGCAGATAGAGATGCACTGATAACTGAATTGGAAACAACCTTGAATGCTCTAAAAGAACATCTCGAGAGATTTTTGGAAAGAGAAAATCAGTTGATGGAAACTTATCAAGAACTCAAGAAAGTCTTAGAGGGAGAGTCGTGAGTGAA
>JAACCR010000064.1 GCA_009937205.1 Methanobacteriota archaeon
ACCTGCAAAAGCTGGTGTGGGATCCTTTGGAATGTATAGTACACGAATTGTATTACTGTTTGACCCACCTCACCCCGAATGGGGGAGTGAATTTGCTACCAAGCATTTCATTATTGAGAAAGAGAATCCAGGCGTAATGAAGTGGGGATATGAGGGGAAAAGTTTCAACATTGAAAAAATAGTTGAATAATCTTACATTGTATAGCGAGAATCTTGGGGATTTTCGCAACCATTATCACCTATGTGCACGGGTCTATCTGGCACAGCAATACGGTGGATTAAGCGCCTAAGCGCTGAACGGAGTATTGCCCTAGTAGGCCTGTAGGCATGAATCCCAGGGTTAATCTTATTCATTGATTACGCTTCAAGGTCTTCAGTGAGAGTATGACTGTAACAAGAAAAAGAAGTATGGCGAAAGCCATCAGTTGGCGGTTCATCGCCACCATAACCGGAGCGGCGATAGTGTTTTTTCTCACCGGAGAATTCGAACATGCAGGGAAATTCATAATTCTCGACATAATTGTCAAATTGGCGTTCTACTATGGTCACGAGCGTGCTTGGACGATGGTTGAATGGGGTGCTGCGGAAGAGCCCTTGACCCCTTGACTCTTCAAAAAACGGGCTATACTGGATGTTGTCATGCCATTCACCTTGATTTTGTTGTCTGCTTGTGATTGCATGGGTTGGAGCAGAAATTCCATCCTATGAGATGAGTGAATAATGGACTAGAATGACTCATGCAAAGTCCATTCAAACTACAATTGTATTCCCATGGGCATTCAGATAGACCCTCTGAAACTATCCCAATTCAATTATTTGAAGCAATGCGTTAGCAACACGCAGAGAGTGCATTCAAGAATACTAGGGATAAAATTAAAGCAATTATTACTACGATAATCGCTGCGTAAAAAAGTGAATTTGCCAAAGTAATTTGGTGATTACCTTGAATAAATAGTGTCAAGCCTAATCCACACACTATTAGAGAAAGTAGACCTCCACTTGTTACGAACAAAAGGAAAAGCCCTGATAAAAGGATTATCCAACCTAGCCATTTTTTATGCTGATAGTAGTCTATCGAATTTACAACCGATGGATTGTTTGGCGTGGGTTTCGAATCAATAATTTCTGATTTCGCGATGGAAATAGCATCTGAATTAGTTGGACTGACTTTGGAATCCTGCTCAAGATTAGATACTTGATCTTCAGAATCCCCCATAATTCGAGGTTGATATAATCTGCCTTAACGATTGGCCCGGCGTCCATGCAAAACCCTTGCGAAAGTAATTGTTGTTCAAATGGGCCTTCAGTGAGTCATTCTAGTCGCTAGCGTCTGTATCGGCCCACTGAATCCCCTTTGTATCGGAAAATAAAATGCAAAGGGTACTGTGTGAACAATGTATTGTAAGTTCAAGTAAAAATTGGCTGGGGACCCCATGCAACCACGCTGGGTGGCGTTGCTCTAGTCATTCTTTTCAAGATATTTTGGTACTGTCCTTAATTCTTCATCCTCTTCCGCTTTTTCGTCTTCTTTGAGACGATAACGCTGGTATAGAATCGAATTGATGAATAACACAAGTCCGCCGAATTGCAATACTAGATTGTCCAAGTCCACCTGTGAAGGCGTTTGCCCTGTAAACACTGAGAAACCGTATATCGCCATTAATGCGCCCAATGCTGCGGAACCGAAAACATAGAGATTCTTTTTCAAAAACCGATTCATAAACCAGGAAATAAAGAATAATAATCCACCTGTTACACCTAATTCTAAATCATATCCATTGCTTTCTAGTATAGATATGATCCCAAACATCACATTGAGTGAAATGTAGAGTGTCACTGCTAACGATACTAAACTAATGAATAATAATGACAATATCCCACAACCAATTGTCGCAATCAATGTGAAATCTCCAGCAGATATCGCCAACGTCGCCCCTAGTGCATCATACAATATTGAACTGGATAGCATTCCTATTGCGCAACCGATAAAGAATGAAAACGCTTTGATGTTTTTTGAACCGGACAGCAGCAAGAAAATAGAGATAGCAATTAGAAATCCGCCTAAGGCTGGACTCGCCCAACCGTCAATTTGTTGCCCAAACTCCCCTGTGATATCCATTCGAACAATCTACAACGACTGGCCGGGACTTGTTGTAGATTTTGGATGAGAGGTATTTTCATATTTACAAATATATCTAGGTGATTCGGCCTGTTCAGCGACTCCAATGGACTGGAATTTAAACAAATCTTCAAAAGCCAATGTGCTAAACTATTGGTATGGCGGCCAATCTACAAGCAATATGTTTTGTCATAATTTTACTCCTTGTTGCTCCTGGTTGTATTAATTCTCAAGAGATGGAGGCTACAGAGGAAGAGATTGGACAAGAAATTAAACTACCTGAGAGATTAAACTTGGTAGCAGATACTGCTGGCAGAGACATCGATCGGGGCCAGCAAATGGATTTACTAGCCGATGCTAATGGAGAAAAAACACTGATTCTATGGGTTGCTGCTGGTTGCTCGGGTTGCCATGATTGGACCGAAATGATTGCTGACTCAATGCGGGAAGGAAACATGTCTAATGACACTCGAATAATCAGCATTCATCGATACCCTTCTTTTGAATCAAGAGATCAAGTGATTGACGTATATGCGTCTGAAAATAGTACTACACAATCTCTATGGCCAGTATTAGTTCCAGATGATGGCCAACCTGCAATAGATATGGGCACTGGACAAAATACAGATTATGGCTACAGTATTGCTTTTGAAAGCCCAGTAACTCCATCGTTTACATTGATTGATGGAGATGGAAAAACATTATGGAAAAGTAAGGTTTACTGGGCTAATATGACTGTGCTGACTGAGGCAATTGACCTCTTAGATTCGTGAGCGGGTAATTTGTTTAGTGTAATTTCTTATGAAAAATCACATCTTCCATTTTACTGAGCATCCGATTGAATCTGTTTGAACTACTGAAGGCGTTTGACCTGCTAGCATTGCCGTAATTGCATCGGATAGTTCAGATGTTGTGACTTCTGTGGGGTTGCGAGGGGAATCGTCCATTCTTCCTTGATAGACTAGTTCAAGTTGTGAATTAAATAAGAAAAACTCGGGTGTGCGTTTGGCCCCATATTGTTGAGCAATCTGTTGTGTTGCATCGTGTAAATAGGGGTATACCATTCC
>JAACCR010000065.1 GCA_009937205.1 Methanobacteriota archaeon
ATATTATTCCATCTATTCTTTTCGTGAGGTTGATAAGGGTCCGATTGCAGGAAGGAATTGCGGCTCAAAGTTCAATAGGTGTCGCCACCGAGGAAGATTGATGATGATGGATACACCACCGAATGTCGTAAAGACTGGAACAAGCACAATTGGGATTACTTTTGCCGACGGAGTCGTTGTTGGCGCTGATCATAGAGCAACTATGGGGCACTTTATTGCAAACAAGAATGTGCAGAAGCTATTCCAAATCGGAAAAAACCTCGCTCTAACAACTGCAGGTCTCGTAGGTCATGCACAATCACTTTCAAGAACTCTATCAGCAGAAATTTCTCTGTTTGAACTTCGTCGGCAACAGCCAATGACTGTCAAAGGTGCTGCGACAATGACAGCAAATATTCTAGTCGGCAAACCTCACTGGGTACAATTATTGATTGTAGGTGTGGATGAAGATGGTGGCCATGTATACTCTATCGACTCCGCAGGCGGCTCTATTCCTGATTCCTATTGCGCTACTGGTTCAGGCTCTCCATACATGTATGGTGTCCTAGAAGACAATTTTACAGAGGGCATGAATAGAAGCGAAGCATTGAAACTCGCGGCACGCGCCCTTCACGCATCGGGGCAGCGTGATGCAGCCTCCGGCAACGGTATGGATTTGGCAGTAATTACTGCCAAAGACGGCTACCAGCAAGTCTCTGAGCAAGAGATCTCCAAACTACTCAAGTGAGTATATTCCAATTCCCGCAACTCCATGTTGCAACCACGCTGAGTGGGTACTGCCAATTTATTGGGCGGAGTGGGAGAAGGTGAGTTAATGCGCCAAACGTTTAAACAATTAAAAGATGAAATAGCCAAGATAATCCCTGATTCAGTGGATTATTCAGTTGATTTAGAAGCCGGTGACATTGTCATTGTGACTACTATGTTGGATAGATTTACAGGTTCAGAAGGATTCTTGGGTAAGATTTCTAAGACCATTAAGAAGAAAGTGATCTTAAGACCTGATGAAAGCATAATGCTGTCAGAAGAAGAAACTACGAAAATAATCAAAGAAATAATTCCAGATGATGTGGAAATTCGACAGATTTACTTCGATGAATGCTTACGAGAACTGATTATTCAGTGCGATAAACCAGGAAATGCAATCGGAAGAAAAGGTGCAAATATAAAAGAAATCAGAGATCAATGTGGCTGGCTGGTTAAGGTGGAAAGAACCCCACCGATTCATTCTAAGACGGTTCATGACATTCGAGGATATAGGCAAGCAAATCACAAAGAAAGGAGAAAATTATTGAAGGACTTTGGTCTAAATATCTACAGGCCAACAAGACCAGGCCAACAATGGGCTCGTTTAACTGCCCTTGGATCCTACCGAGAGGTAGGTAGGGCTTGCCATTACATTACAACAAACGAATCAAGGGTGATGGTTGATGTCGGGGTCAATATCGCTAGCGATACCGATCCGATGCCGTACTTCACTGCACCTGAAGCTTTACCAATTGAGAAGTTAGATGCAGTAGTTTTGACGCATTCACATCTAGATCACGCTGGAATGCTTCCTGTTTTGTTCAAGTACGGTTACAAAGGTCCAGTTTACTGTACACCTCCAACCCGTGATTTGATGCTTTTATTGCAGACTGATTATTTGAAAGTTAGTGGCGCTGAAGGGAAAAGATGCCCATATGAGATGGAAGATATTCGCACCTGTATGAAGCACGTGGTGGATGTCAATTGGGGAGAAACAACACAAATTACTCCAGATGTAAAATTGACTTTCTCTAATGCGGGACACATCTTAGGTTCTTCTGCAGTTCACTTGCAGATTGGTGAGGGCAAGCATAATATTGTGCTATCCGGTGACCAAAAGTACGAGAAATCATGGCTGTTCGATGCTGCAAATACTAGATTCCCACGCGTTGAAACTTTAGTTTTAGAATCAACATATGGTGCATCTGGAGATTATCAACCAAGCCGTCAAGAAGCGAATCAAGAATTACAGGATATTGTTTCAAGGACACTTAGGAGAGGTGGTAAAATCATTTGTCCGGTTTTCGCAGTAGGTCGTAGTCAAGAAGTAATGATTGCAATCGATGAACTATTCCGTTCTGGTGCAGTGAAACCGGTACCAGTATGGCTCGATGGAATGATTCAGGAAGCAACAGCAATTCACGCATCACACCCAGATTATCTAACAAGTAGTCTAAGGAAATCCTTGCTACAAGATGATGGAGAAAATCCATTCACTAGTGCATGGTTTAGACCGGTAAAGGGAAGAGAGTTACGAGATAGTATTATTCATGATTCTTCACCATGTATTGTCCTAGCAACATCTGGAATGATGAGTGGAGGACCGGTAATGGAATATTTCAAACACTGGGCTCATGAAGATAGAAACTCACTTTGTTTCGTTGGATATCAAGCAGAAGGAACTCTAGGAAGAAGATTGCAAAAAGGATTCGGAGAAGTTCCAATGGTAATAAATGGTAAAACCGAAATCGTAAAGGTTGGTTGTGAAATGCTGACAATTGATGGATTTTCAGGTCACTCCGATCGCAAACAATTGCTAGAATTCGTTGACCAAATAAACCCGAAGCCGCAGAATATTATTTGCCACCACGGTGATTATTTCAAATGTAATGAACTTGGTAGAACTTTACGAGATCGCTACAAATGTAGAACATACGCTCCAAAGAATCTAGAAACAGTTCGTTTGATGTGATCACATCAAGGGAATATCGTAGCCAGATTGAATTGGATCTGGGATTGCTGTTTGAGTTTCTTCAATTGAAGTTTGTCCAGTATTACTAGTTTTAGTCGCTATGTGATTTAGCCCAGCACTAGAAGAGGGTGAATTGTTTTTCTTTTCACTTGCTAATGTTGATGTTAACAATATCAAAACAATTGAAAATATGACTGCTGGAAGTATTAAATTATAGTTTTTTGTGGTGACTACATGTTGAGCAAAAATCAAAATCACAAAAAGAATGATGGCTAATGACATCATTCGTCTAGAAAGCAGTTCCACAATGTCGGGTGAACCACTCTATTCATGAACCTGTTGCACCTCTGCTAACTCATGATATCATCAACGAACCCTCAACAATCCTCCGCCGCTTGCCCAGGATGGCTGATGACTGCCGTCGCTCCTTGGGGTGAAAATGAAGAAGATGCATTTGACCAAGGTCTAGTTGAATTAGGTCTGGGAGATGCGCGTTTAATCCAAGTAAAGGGAGCCATGTTACCATTAGGATTTGAAGCCGTACCTCCACAAGCATTGCCGATGGGTTCCTTAGTAGAATGCCATTTAGCAACATCATTTGCATGGAGTGGTGCTAGTGCATGCGCTGGTGTTGCATGGGCATTTTGTCAGACACCTGAAGGAGATGAATGCGCAATTGTTGCAACGATATCAACGAATTTAGATTATGATGAAACGTCATTATTACTGCGAAGAAATTTACAACGAAGACTCGCGAGTAGGGATTTAGAAGTTGTTTCATTTGATTTAGCAGTTGATGAAGTTACAGCTGCCGGTGACCACCATGGCGTTGCAATGGCTGCACTGATTTTACCTAATTCATTATCACTTGGAGCAAATACTGCTACTGGTCCTGTTCGAGGCGGATTAACTCGCCAAGCATCCGATTCTGCGGTTAATCGTGTTGAGGTTAAAGCACCCGCTGCACCTGCATTGAGACCGGGTGGAAGAAAGCCAAATATTTCTGGAGATACAGATTTTTCACTCTAATTAATTAAGTCTTGATTGGGTTTGAGAATTATGCAAGGAAAACAATGGATAGTTGTTCGTTGCCGTGCGTGCAAAATCTGTCATGGTTCAAATGGTAATTACAAGAGGTGTCCGCACTGTGGAAATGTGATCGGTGAAAATGCAGAAATTGTATCAACAGTTAATTCTGAGACAGAACTTAGAATGGAAGTTGCAATTGCCAATACTCCTGAGGAATTGCGGGGTACTCTGAGGAAAAAATTGCAATCGACCGAAGCACTTGTCCAGAATTCAGACCCACCCGCATTCACTATGGCTAAATGGGTACATCAATCAGCTGATGAAAACGGTGAAGTTACTATTCATTCAGTAACTACAACGATAGAATCTAAAAACACCGATATTGACCCTGAAGATTTGATTTCTATGGCAGAAACGCAAGGTATGTTACTCCGTATTGGCAAAAACCGCTGGACTCTTCTTGAGTGAAGTTCATATGGTAAAGGCTGTGGCAAAGAATCAAGGGCGTATGGGTTAGTTTGGCCTATACTCGGGCGTTTGGGACGCTTGGACCCAAGTTCAAATCTTGGTACGCCCACTTTATTGATATTGCCAATAGTCTAATGACTATGCATTTACTCAGTCCTTATCTGGTAATGTTATCGAGTGAACCCAAATAATGTGGAATCCAAATTGGGTTTTGATAAAACGTTGTGGAATAGTTTCTGGCTGCATAGACCAAACTTCTTCTTCAAAATCCTGAACCATTTGTCCTTCAACAAATTCTCCTAAATCTCCTTTTTTTGAGCCACTAGAGCAAGTAGAGTATTTTTTTGCTAACTTTTTGAACTCTTTCAAGGGCTTCTTTGCTCCTTGTATCGCATCAAGACATTCCTTTGCATCAGGCTTGTTAGCAACCAATATATGACGGACATGAGCAAGTCTTGGTTTCCTTCTTCTATCATGTCTACGCATTGATTAAACCCCCTTGGTTGTAAAGCACTGACATCTCATTCTATGTCAACCCTCAGTTCCTGTTTGACGGCTACAGCCATTCTATCAAAAAGATGTGCACATAGCCAAGCGAAAGTCACGATGATTACTATTGGTATTCCTAGTTCCACTAAAGAACGTTCTAAATCGGTTGAGATTCCTGGAATCAAGGCCAGCCAACCGATGCAATATGAAATACAAGCGAAAATTGTGTGAGGTGAAACTTGGCGGGAAAATAGCCAAGAGAAGTTTCTAACATGGTGTTGTATAATCATCATTAGTCCGACTTTGAAAAAAAATGAGGTACTATTTATCCCTGAAGTTTGATCTCCATAAATTGCTCTGACAGGATGGTGTTCTATTTTCCATCCATATTTTGCTAACTGTATTAACCAGTAATTTGGATATCCGTATCCCTTCCAAGACTTGTTCCAATTCCAATTGCGCAGAACCGTATCACTTGTTGCAGTATATCCACATTGAGGATCAGATATTGTTTGACCAGCCGCTAGAGTGGTGAAAAAGGACAGTAATATGGTTGCTAGCCTACGAATCAAAGGCATTTCTCTAAGCCCATCACTATGTAAAAGCCGATCTCCTTTGATATGTTCACCTTTGCCGGAGATTACATTTCCAACTAAACCCTCAAGGTCATCTGGGTCCATTTGGCCATCTCCAGCCATTACGGCACTAACAAACTTTGAATCCGCAAATAGTTGGATTAGTTTTTGATGGCCTGTATCAATTGCATTTCCTACTCCAAACCCTCCTAATGTGATTATGGTTACTTCTGCACTACATTTTGTAGAACTTGCAATTTCAGCCGTACCATCGGATGAACCGTCATCAATTACGATCACATGGTCAACAAATGGAGGTATTGTCGAAACAACACGCCCAATGTGGCTAGATTCATTACGAGCGGGAATGACTACGCCAATGCCCCACCCTTGCAACATGAATTGACGTGGGGCTGTCCAACCTATAACTAAGCGCAAAATCTAATCTCCGTTTTGGAAAATGATTAAAGGAATCCACATTGAAATTAATTTTGCTAGGTATAATTGATAGAGGAAGAAAGGCACAGTGGTTTTGTGAGCAATGAATTACGGGTCATCTTGATCGGTCGCGATGTAGAATTGCGAGTCATTTCACTGATAGTTCGTTGCCGTTCCGTAGCAGATGAGGTTATTTTCCTCGATTTGGGGTCAAATGACGAGACTGTTGAACTGGCATCGGAAGTAGATTGCCCAGTTTTAAATTATGACGATGAATTGGAAACAGCCAAAATTGTTAATTTTTTGCGTAATAGCAAATTAGAGGAAATTGCCAGTACTCTTCTAATTCATATCACACCAAGCTGGAAACTTCGGGATTTGCCACTAACGGTCAATAGAGCGCGGGATAATTGGGATTTGCATATAGCCGTAAAGGGTGCTGGTAAGGAAAATATCAATACAGAAGAAATCGTATTATCAAGTGTTGAATTTAATCATCTTGTATTTACTCCTAAAGGAATGGAAGCTTTGTCTAATTTGAGTCCACTTGCTAATGCTATGGATTTGCCAGAAAACCTCAGAGTGAGAGTAGTTAGTTCTAATTCACCGGTAGGCTTGCCGCAACGTGAGTCTCTAGCGACCGCAAGTCGCTTCGCTCAACTATTCTATTGGATGATAGAATCCAAACACCCTTCGTTCTTATTCGGAATTCCTGGAATTGTTTTATTCGTATTGGGATATAAATTATCAGGCAATGTTGTTGATACCTTCGATGAGTTGAATTCAACATCCATAGGTGTTACATTATCTGTTATTGCGATGACAATGATCGGATTATTTGCAATGATGGTCGCACTGATCCTCTATATCATGGGTAAACAAGCAGAGCAGATACAATCTCAATATGATTGGAAAAACAAGGATTGAGAGAATCTAATGGGTGATAATATGGGTGAGTACAGAGGATTAGTATGTCTTGATATGGACCGTGTTCTAGTAGATCACCTTTCTACGTGGCAATATGTCTATGATAAGTTAGGAATAAATAATGATGAATCGTTTGAACTTTACAATCAGGGATTACTCAATGAATGGGACTGGATAAAGTTGGACATTGCTCTTCTAAAAGGTAGCAGAAGTGCACCTGATAAAGTATTGACAGATTCAGAAATGAGAGGGCATCTATTAGGTGCTCCTATGATGAATAATTATAACAAACTGATTACAACTTTAATTGATAATAATTTCGCAGTAGCAATAGTAAGTGGTGGCTTACAACAAACGGCAAGAGATATTGCGGCCGAATTTCCAAGTGACAAAAAGTGGAGAAAGCGATGGGGCGGAATCGACCGCCATACCAGTGAAAGAATTTGTTCTGGATTTGATACTAAACTTCATGTTTTTACCAATGGGTGGTTAGTTGGAAAGGCGTTGCCCAATGGAGATCATGAGTTAGATGATTTTGGTAGATATCAAGTTCAGATGAATGGTAAAGGTGCGATAGTGAAAATGCTTCAAAGAAGATTGGGCATTAGCAAAGATAGAACTGCATCAGTCGGTGATTCTGCCGGAGACATAGGAATGTTTGCAGAATCTAAATTAGCAATTTGTTTCAATCCCTGGGATGATAGGCCAAAAGAGCATGCCGATGTTGTTGTTGATGAAAAAGATCTTTCAATAGTGTTAGATTTAATCCTAAATGCCATAAATTAGGGTTTTTGTGCAAGAATTGATAACTTCGCCACCACATAGCGTGTATCAATGAACGGTATTGAGGACATTTTTATTTCATCATTTTGCCCGCATTGTGGATTTATGTTGGGCGAATTTGTACCTGGATTACCGTGCCCTCATTGCGGGGAGCCACTCATCTAAGTGCATCAAGGTGAAACTCTTCGTGAATCTCTAGGGAATGGAATTACTTCCCTAATGTGGTCTGCACCAGTTAGCCAAGAACATACTCGATCAACGCCGAGTCCGAATCCGCCATGAGGAACTCCACCGTACGATCTAGTATCGATGTAAAATTGGTATGCTGCCTTATCAGTCCCCTCTTCATCAAGTCGAGCAAGTAATTCTGCTTCTGACCAAGTTCTTTCACCACCACCAATGATTTCTCCATATCCTTCAGGTGCTAATAGGTCGTGACAAAGAACATATTTTTCCTCATCTGGATCAACTCTGTGGTAGAATGGTTTTGCAATCTTTGGATAATGGGTTAGGAAGTGTGGGACGTCAAAGTCTTGAGTCAATACCTTCTCCTTTGAATAATCTAAGTCTTGGCCCCATTCGACATCAACTCCCATACCCTGCAATGTTTCAACCGCTTCATCATATCTCATTCTAGGATATGGACTATCAGCGTATCTTGCTATCAGTTCAAGGTCTCTGCCAATGCTTTCAAGTTCAGTTGAACGGTTTTCAAGCAGGTCACTTGCAATCTTTCTAACGACACCTTCTCCATGAGACATTATCTCATCATTGGTAGCCCATGCAACTTCCATTTCAGCGTGCCAAAACTCAGTTAAATGTCTTCTAGTGCGTGACTTTTCTGCACGGAATGAGGGGGCGATTGTGTATAATCGTTCTAATGCAGGCATTGCTGCTTCTGCATAGAGTTGCCATGATTGGGTCAGGTACACCTTTCTTTCAGGATTCTTTTCCGTTGGAAAATATGGGACCTCAAACAAGGTGCTTCCACCTTCAACTGCACCTGCGACAAAATTAGGTGCTTGATATTCAGTAAAGTCTAGGTCTCTAAAGTAATTATGAATTGCCCCGAATACAGTGCTGCGCATTTGTAACATCGAAGTCATTCTAGAAGTTCTAAGGTAGAGGTGGCGATTGTCAAGTAGAAACTCAGTCTCTCCACCATCAGCAGCTTTCATTGCCGATTCGGTAATTGGGAATGGATGTTCAGGATTTACACTACCCACTATTACAATTGAACTGGCAACCATTTCATGCCCACCATCTGCTCTCTCATCAGCATTTATCATACCAGTTATTTTTATTGATGATTCAATAAGTGCACCCTTTACTTGTTCAAATGATTCCTCGCCGATGGCATCTTTCTTGACAACGCATTGAATTACTCCAGTAGAATCTCGTAATACTACGAAGCGGATTTTATTAGAACCACGGCTACGCTTTACCCAGCCCATTAATTCTACTTCTTGTCCGTCATATTTTCCGGCTTGGACATCGCCGATAAAGATGGTCTTTACCATATTCGCACCGGTTCTTCCTATAGCGCCTCGTAATTCAAGTTCACCCTCTACAATACATCAATGGAAATAAAAAACAATAGCCAAAATGGCCACTAGTTACATCATTTATAGCAAAGTGTCAAAACGGAGTATTGTAAATTGTTACCATGCGTCAAATTGCAGTGTATGCCATAGGCGGCAATGCCCTCTCTTCTCCTTCAGGAGATGATGTGCAACAAACTTCACATGTTCTTGCTAGAGTGATGAGTGATGTTGTTGATCTGCTGGAAGGTGGATGGGGCGTTATTCTCACTCATGGAAATGGCCCGCAGGTAGGTCATTTGCTAGCAATGGATGTTGACCAAAGCCAGGACATGGATAGTTGGGTTGCAGCGACACAGGGTATGATTGGGCATTCGTTATCCATTAATCTTGATTCTATTTTACTGAGACGCAGAAGACCTGAGAGGACAGCAGTTGTTTTGACGAGAGTTGAAGTTAATGAGGCGGACAATGGATTTCAGTATCCAACAAAACCAGTAGGTCCAGTTCTATCAAATGATGTTGTTATGACTGCTGACTGGGATATTGCTGAGACAGTTATCGGCCCGAGGAGAGTTGTTGCCAGTCCACTTCCGATGCGGGTTTTAGACCTACAAGTTATTCAGAAATTAGTTGAACTAAAGGCTGTTGTTATTTGTGGTGGAGGTGGAGGTATTCCAGTAGTCAAAAAGAAAAACCACTTTGTTGGTGTGCCAGCAGTTATTGACAAAGATCGCCTTTCATCATTGTTGGCAATAGAATTACAGGCAGATGCACTTATTATTTCAACAGCCATCGATTGTGTCAAAACTGGATTCGGTAGCGAATCAGAGACTAGTCATACTCACCTGACAATAGACCAGTGTGAGCAATTCCTTGCTGAAGGAGAATTCCCTGCCGGTTCTATGGGGCCAAAGATTGGAAGCTTGATGGAAGCATCACTGCATAACCCCAAATGCAAAGCGGTATTGTGTCAGCCAGGTGATGCATTGAAGGCATTGCGTGGTGAAGCAGGTACTACTATTCATCAATAAAGCGCTAGATTACTTCTAAAATTGCAAAACTTTGCAAGCGTATCTTCATTAAGCGCATTCGTTTTAGCCAATTTGATGACTACCGAGTTACCAACGATCGAAGCCGAAGCACACTGTGATGGACCATGTGGTGTATATGACCCTGCAAGTGCAAGAATTGCCGCTGAAGCAGTCCAATCAATGACAAATAAGATGCTTACTCTAGAGTGCCCAGAAACCTCTGACGCACCAGCAATGGCAGCCTATCTTAACACAATGAGTAGATATGCAGCAATCAAGGAAGAAGAAGGTCACAAGTGCAAATCAGAATTACTTGTATTATGGACAGATTTCTTCAAACCGATTCATCTAGAAGCAAACCCAACTTTACATGATACCTTTTGGAAGGCAGCAAAACTATGTTCTGCTTGTAAGGTTGAAGTCTCCGCAGTCCACGCTCAAGAACTAATGGATGCAATCGAAGCAATTCATAATATGTTCTGGGCAGTAAAGGGAAGAGAAGTCGCTTGGGTTCGTGCATCTTGAACCAAAACGAGGGCTAATAATGTCAGATTTCCACGTAATAATTCGTGGTGATTCAATGTGGCCAACATACTGTGATGGTGACAAAATAATCGCTAGTAAGGTAAGTAAGAATGTTCTTACTGAGGGTGATATTATCGTTTCAAAGCATCCACTAAAGTCAGATGTTGTTATTGTCAAAAGGATTAAACAAATACTTGAAGATGAAAAATTATTTCTTCAAGGAGATAATCCCGATCCATTAGCAAGTGAAGATTCGCATAACTTTGGACCAGTTAATGTAAACTTGGTGATTGGAATAATCAACAATTGATGATACTACAATGGTTTGTTGGTCTGTAAGGCGGGCCTGACGGGGTTCGAACCCGCGACCGATGGATTAAGAGTCCATCGCTCTACCTGACTAAGCTACAGGCCCATGCCGCCCTCTTGCAACCCGCATTTAACCATTGACGGTGTAATTTGTTTGTTGGAGTTAGGTGTTGAATCAAGCTAGTCTTCCAACTTGATTGACATGAGTTTCCACACCATTTTCCCCAGCCAAAACTACAGCATCACACATGTTATTGAATAATCCAACTTGAACTACTCCCGCTATGTTCAAGATATCTGTTTCCATCTTTTCAGGATTGGTAATAGTTGGACCACAATGTGCATCAGCGATTAGATTGCCGTTATCCGTTACAACAGCGTTATCTCCTGCCATTCTACAATTGACTCTACAATCGAGTAGTCTTCCGAGTGCCCTAATTGTAGCGCTACTGGAAAAAGGAGTTATTTCAATAGGGAGAGGAAATGCTCCAAGAACATCAACTCTCTTTCTATCATCTGCAACTACGACCATTGCAGAAGATTCTTGGACCACTATTTTTTCACGTAATAATGCTGCTCCACCACCCTTGATAAGTTGGAATTTTGGGTCATACTCATCAGCACCGTCAATAACGATATCCAATCCATCAATGCTAGATAATTTAACGAGCGGTATTCCAACTTCTATTGCCAACTTCTCAGTTGCGAGTGATGTCGGAACACCAACGATTTCCAAACCTTCTTCAGCGATCATACGTCCTAATTCTATTACTGTATGTTTTACTGTTGAACCTGTGCCAAGACCTACTTTCATACCAGTCTTTACGAATGCGCATGCCGCTATCCCCGCCTCTTTCTTTAGTTGCTCAACATCTGCCATAAGTAGAGGGTGTTGAATATAGTTCATGATGCTTTTCGCATAGTTTGCAAAATTTCATCATTGAGAAATGTCAAAAGTCTTTTCAGTCTAGTATTGATGTATAGTGATTATGGGAGCAGATGCCGGTTGTAGATCTGTGGCGTTTGCCCTCGTTTTCGTGTTCTTAATTTCTACCTTTGCGGGGCTAATTTCTAATCAAGATGACAATGGTTTAGATTTACAAACTACCAAGTCTGCATCTACTCCGATTGGTCAAAGTAGTTTGTTGACAGTCGGTTCATTCCCGGATGGATCTAACCAGAAGGTCAGTATTTCAGTTCCAGATGGAGAGGCGATTCAATCACTTGATCTAAATATTGAAGCCGCAACATTACCCACTTCAAACTCCTTTTCATGGGATGATTCAGCAGATTACTCAACAGATACAGTATATGGCGGCATGGATGTAAATGGTACATCATTGACTATTTTACCGCAAGGGTGGAGCTATGACTTTGAAGGGGTTAACCCGTTTACATTTACTGGTTCAAACATCTGGTTATATGGTTCAGATACGACCCTTGGGGCAGGTGGCGTCAGTAGTGGTGCGAGTGCAATCTACACCTACAATGGGAACTACCCAACCTACATGGGAGGGCCGTACTGGGCCACATCTCCAGTAATGAATTGCAGCGGTTGTTCAGGGTCCTGGAATCTCAAATTTGATAAGAGGCTTGGCGTTGAAAGTTCTTACTATGACCATGCATATGTGTCTGTGAAAAGTTCGTCCGGGTCTTGGGTCAATGTCTGGTCCAATCCACAAAGTACCACCAACGATGGTTCCTACGTCCAACAAACGATCAGCATCACAAATTATATTCAGAATAATCCGAGTTTCCAAGTTCGTTTCGGTTTGGGGTCCTCTGATGGTTCAGTCCAATATACAGGATGGAATGTAGATGATGTAGAAATCGAACCAGTGGGGGGCACTTCTGCTGGAGAAGGTAATTGGACATCACAACCCATCAGCCCTCTTTCTTTAGGAATGGGAGAAGATAGGGCATTTGGAATGATGTATATGGATGCAATCGTACCTCCTGGGTCATTATTTGAATGGAGTTTGATGGATGCTTCAACTGGCCTATTGATTCCTCAATATTCACACTTTGAAACTACTAGCATGGATTTCGGAATGATAGATTGGCAAAAGTATCCTTCTGTTAGAATGAAAATTCATATGGGAACAGGCCAAGGTGCTAGTGCTCCTATCATTAACGGGATTTATTTTGATGGCAAGATAATTGAAGATTTCATAGATGACCCGAACAGAATCGGTTGGCAATTACAAGGCGGAACTTGGTCAAATGGAGTCATTAGCGGAACTTCAGATGTTTTGTCTCCAATCTATAGAATGAGGTCTGGTTTCGGTGCTATCTCTAGTAATTCCGTTATGAATAGCGGTTGTACCTTACAGTACAAGATCGGTAATGAACCATTATGGGTAACATTAGCCAGCGATACTATTGAATCTTTAACTTCGCCAGAATTCATGGTCCAATTCAAATTCACCTCAAGCGGCACTTGTAATATTGATGTTTTTAATGTAGAATTAATTCATACATCAGTTGCAGATGGACTTCGAATTGATGTGGGATTAGATGGTATTTCCGATTGGTCTGTGAACAACCCAGGAGATGGCCGTTTCGGTATACAAGATGAACATAGATTTGGTTCTGGTTGGAAGAGTTCTAATTCAATTCCAACAGCAGCATCATACTTTGAATTATTGTTGCCAGCAAGCGGAGTAAGTGATTTTTCATTTGCTTTAGCAAGCGATGTCGAAATGAAAAGCCCATATGTGACATTTTCAGTAGAAGGAACCTCTATCATCAATAAACCATTAACCAACTTACTGATGTGCGAACAAATCACCTTAACATCTGGTGAATTAACTTCTCTAAATAACGCACTAGGTGGAACAAATACCTTTTCAAAGAAAGTTGTCACAATTAGAGTCGGGTCTTCGGAAACTCCAGCTGAAGTTATGATGGGTGGAATATTTGCTCCATGGGATGCAGATTTAGATCTGACATTTTCTGCGACAAGTCCTTTGATTTTAGCACTGAATACTGAATTGAGTTCTATTGTTCCTATTGCGGGCGTAAAGGAAGTAAAATTACCTGTGCGGATGAGTAGTACAGGAGCGGTTAGATTAACAGTTGAAGGAATTACTTCGCAATCATCCGTTACTCCTGTTTCAATATCAGTCAGTAATGTAGAGGATACTTTTACTCCAAGTGTAGATTGGTATGAAGTTGAAAGTGTCTTTGATTTCTCTAACTTAAATGTACCTAATGCACTTTCCCATGCTAAATCTAATGGATGGATGGTAGAGATGAAATTAAGTGGGCAAAATCAATCTTCTTCAATTAGATGCCCGGTGATCTCATTGAATATGACAGGTTCCAGCATTACAGGATGTACACTATCCAGTGTCAATTTATTGTGGACTCATTCTGGAGCAGATGGCCGAATTTCTGTAATCGATGGCGGTCAATATATCCAAGTAGAGTATCAATTCAAGTTCCCAGAATCTTGGGATGATGAATCTTCACTATCATTATCTGTATTTTTAATTGCACCATCAGGCCCAATGATTCCAGTAAACAAGGACTTTGGTCTTGGTGATTCAGCAGGAGTTGAAAACGATGTGACACTAAAATCGTGGTCAGTTGTTTCTTCAAATGGAGTACATTCAACTGAATCTTCACCATACCTCAATCCAGGTCAGGAAGTAATTATTGAAGCTGTATTGGGCTTTGAAGATGTTTGGATGAGCCCATCACCCCGTCCTGGGCAAACCTTGGTTAGATTACTTGAAGATGGGGCGGAAGTAAGTACTTCTTCCATGATCTTAGATGGAATTGTTTCATTACCATATTTTGTACCAATCGGTAAAAGCTCAGTGGATTTAGAACTTGTTCTTGAACCTCTGAAAGGGCAAGGGGTTGGATATGAAACCGATAATAACTTGACATTTGAATTTGATACAGTCGCACCATTAATGATCTCTATGGATGTTGAACAATTCGATCATCGTGATATATCTCCAAGAAATGAATTCAATTTCCAAATAGCCGATAGACCAGTATTACCAAGTCATGCAAAGGCGCATATGTGGAGATCTTGGCTAGACGATACCAACATGGATGGTTTAATGGATGAAAGCGAGGTAGTCGTTAAGGACTTGATTCTAC
Source organism: Methanobacteriota archaeon (assembly GCA_009937205.1). GTDB lineage: Archaea > Thermoplasmatota > Poseidoniia > Poseidoniales > Poseidoniaceae > MGIIa-L1. The sequence continues at coordinate 14,954 of JAACCR010000065.1, forward strand.
CGATGCATTTGACACATCTTCAAGCAGATTATACATTGGAGATGAACACTTCTCTTGCACTCGACGGCTCGTATTTCTCTGCATGGTTGGAGATTGCTGACCCTGCTGGAAACATGCTGGCTAATTCAGGTTCGTATCAAGAACCATTATTCAATGTGCAGTTGCGAAGTGATGGTGCTCCAAGTTTGGGTTCAAATGTAAATGATTGGGGATTGGGTGAAAATGTATGGATGCATCCTGGAGAGTCAAACATTGTAGAAGTTTCAATATGGGACAGCAATGGTATAAGTGATATTTCTGAAATCAATTTAGCACTATCTGGTAATACCTTTGATAGAGTTGATATTGTTTGGTTTGGTTCTAACCAAACTTGTTATTCAGCAGAAATTTATCTCAATATAGAATCATGTGATTTAATTCCACTGGATTCCACTAACGTGTTTTCTCCAGAGGGATTGTTCACTGTCAACTTCTCTTTGGAGTGGGGATTCAATCCGGATGTAAGTCAGTTGAGGAGACCCCACCTCATGGTTCGTGATTATCAAGGTCAGTCAAATAATTTTGATTTATCTAGTTTAGATTGGAAGTTTTCAGGTGAATTAATTGTTGAAAGAGACGAATTAGCGCTATCGACTGGTGGTGAAGTAATCGAAGGTTTAGCTGAATGGATAACTCCAAGAACCGATATTGGCATTTCAGGTGGAATCGACTGGTATCGTAGCGGTAGAGATGTGATACAGCCACTTGATTTGATGTTTTCACTGTCAGATAGTGATGTTGAAATTGAATATGTCGATGGTGAATTCTCTGGAACCATAATCTCACCTTTAGAGCCTGGGACATATGCATTAACTGGTACAATATTTGATCCACCTAATGGTGCCATTGACAAGGGCCCACAGACTCCTTTTGGCTGGTTTATTATCGATGAGGTATCTCCTAAAATTATCAGTGTTAATAGTCCAGTCTATAATAGCGTGATAAATGAAAAGGATTGGGATGATATCTCCTTTGAAATCATTATTTCTGAAGATGAGCAACTAAATGCACAATCACTTATTCTTAATTGGGCAGTATATCCTGCAGGCCTTGGACTTAATGTTAACGCCGTTGTCAATGGAACTAGTCCACTAAACATTCTAGGCGGTAAATTGGTTGGAGAATCAATACCTTGCAAGGCACAATTAGATCTAGGAGCAGAATTGAGTCAAGAATTACGGGCACAAAATTTAGAATTGCGAATTTGGGTGACAGGGGAAGATAAGGCGGGACATCAAATCTCAAAGACATTCAATGATATTGATGCTCCACTATCGGTTTGGATTATTGAGCAAAGAGTTGCAAATTATGTATTCTCTACTCCACAAATGTCTCCTAGCAAGGAATTACATGCCAATGAACAAGTAGATTTAGCGGTCTTGATAAGTAATGATGGTAAAGCAGAAGGTAGTGCTCAATTGGTACTGGAATTAGTTGAGAGTAATGGGGCAAGAACTCGTTTAGATGCTAGAGAAATAACACTCGAAGCAGGTGGAAACATCGCTTATACTCATTCTTGGACTCCAGACCGTGTGGGGACAATGTGGATTGAATTCCATATTATCAATGGGCCAAGTACACAAACAGCAAGTGTCCACGTTGATGCAGCGAAATCAGAAGGTGCTTTTGCTAGTGTTAGTGAAATCAATCCGATTTTATTGATAATAATCATATTGTTATCAGTATCACTAGTTGGCTTGATCGCATACGGTTTGAAAGGTAATGACAATTCAGAACGTAAGTTCAATCCTTCGAAGCAAAATCGCGCAACAGATTCACTACCGAGCCTAGAAGAGTTTGCTAAAACGAAGAAGCAAAATGAAGAAGAAGTCACTGCTCAAGAAGATTATTCTGGTATGCATGATGGTAGTTCACCTGGTGAAAATCCGTACGATTAAGTCCATTTTCACAGCAATTTTTCACTTTGGGATTTGCGAGAAGTTGAAATGAGTGATGCAGAAGCATTGCTTGGAGGGAGAAGGAGGACCGCTGACAGAGTTAGACTCTGAGGAAAGTCCCCTCTCCAAAGTGCAAGTGGTTCGCAGAAGTGAAAAAACAGAGATGTTTAGGTTAATGCTGCAGAAACGAACGATACAGGGTGTGTACAATGATGTTGAAAGACGGAGATTGCCTTGTTGTCGATGAGACGAACAACCCCACTGGAGCAAGTCCAAACCGCTACGATAGAGCTGCACGCTCTGTAGCAGGTAGGACGCTTAGTTGAATGTGGTCGCCGAAAGGTAACAGAAAGGGGCTTACTCCCTTCTCCCTCCCCTAATCTTCTAGCAATGCATCCATAGGATTCATTGACAATTCACTTGCGAGAGAGATTCCATCTCCGAAATCGATCCAGCTGCTTTCACCACGTATTTTTGCTCTAATGGAATGTTCTAGAGTAAATATTGCGGGAAGTAAGAATGCGCTGGTAAGGAAAGCAAAGAAAATTAGCATGCACATTATCATGAAGAAATTTTCGAGACCTGGGAATGCTGCTAAGAATCCCGCAGATATACCTGCTATCGTAGTAAAAGTAGTCTCAAATATAGTCTGACCAGTTTCTTCTATAGAAGTGGCAATTCCATTAGGAGTCTCACCCTCCTCTTGTATTCTATGCATTACGTGAATAGAATCATCAACACCTATCCCAAACACGATAGTGCCTATCATAACTGTAAATATATTGATACTGACATCAGGGTTTTGCATCAGTAATGGTTGCCACAAGATTACCACTGCAACTGGAATCATGGAATAAAGTCCTAGTCTTATAGATCTAAAAACAAAGCACAACACGATAGTGAGAATAATCAATGTGATAATAGTTGTTTGGTTTTGGGTATCATGTATGCCCTTATTGATATCAAGCGAGACTGGAAGTCCACCTGTAAGCAATGAAGTTCGTGTACCTTCCAAAGCTTGTTCTTCGGATAGCATTCCATCTATTTCGTCTCGTAGTTCACCAGCGACATTGAGATTCATATACGGTTGTGTAACATAGACGATAGCCTTGGTTCCAGCTTCATTGAGTAGCATTGATTTCACTTCATCGGTCAATGTATCAAAAACAACATTTACCATATCCTTTCTCAGCCCTTTGCGACCTTCAGGACCAGTTAATTCTAATCCTAACCACACATTGCACTCTATTGGGTCATTACTCTCCCAGCAAGGCTCATGAAGTAAATCCCAAAGACTTCCTTCATACAGGGTCACTCCATCGGTTAGAGTGATTGTAGCGGGTATTGTTCTTAGGAATGTGATAATACTTGTTGTATTGGTTGAATCTATCGCATCTATGCGGTTTTCAAGTAAATCGATAGAATCTAATACGGGTAAATCTCTTATCTGATCTGTATTATTTTCATGAGTTCTATCCTCTGCATGATAGATAAATAGTGATGTCTGGCCACTACCAAATTGTCTAGAATATTCTGCTAATGCATTTAGTGATTCAATACCGTCAGGTGCTTCGGATGAGCCAGTTATCGGCTCATTCATCTCATCCAGCGAAAGTAAACCGAGAGTAGTTACTGCTCCGGCTAACAAGATAATCATTAAGAATCCTTTAATCGGTATTTTGCTAATACCTCCCCATACTTGCGGATTAGTTCGTTTATGGAATTTCGTAAGCCACGCTAGTGTAGGTACCAAAATAATTGAGAAAATCAATGTGGAAATAATTCCTATCACCAATGTCAGTCCAACAGAACGAATAGGAGTGATTGGAACTATTGTGGGTGCCATTAGTACAGAGAAACCGACGATAGTAGTCATCGCTGATAAGAATACAGCGACACCTGTAGATGATGCCATCTCTAGGATACATTCCTTGTAAAAAGTAGCATCCCAAATATCGGGAACTTCTTCAGGAGGTTTTCCTTGCCTTCTCCTTCTTTCATTTTCATCGTTACAAGCGTCAATCCTTTTACGCCGAACTTCTTCTATTCTATTGACCATATGCAGCGCATAATCAACTCCTAAACCAATTAAGATTGGGAACGTTGCGACTATCATAGGAGTAAGATGTACATCCATAATTACTGAAATTCCGAATGTTACAGCAAGGGCCATCATAATTGGTGTACCGGTAATGACAACAACCTTCAAAGAACGATGAATTGCCGAGATGAAAAGTATCGTGAAGAAAACAGACCATGGTAGTATCATAAGTAGGTCCTTGTAAATTTCTGCGGAAATATCTTCCAATACCTTCGTTAGTCCTGTGACAGTCATTTCAGTATTTGTCATATCACTCGGCCTTGCATCGATTACATCTTGGAAATGGGCATGCAATTCATCGAAATTAGCATAGTCATTAGTTACTTTTGGATTGGAATGCATACCAATTATAATCGCCGCAGTATCCCATATCCCATCACCATCTTGGTCGTTGGTATAATTACCATCACCATCAGCATCCACAGTTGGGTCCATGTCGTTAGTGTCCTTGAAAAGTGCATCAAAACCCCCTTCTGATTCCTCAATAATCTGGTCGATTCTTGTTTGGTCAGGTATTGCATATTCGCCACCTCCAGGGAGATTACAATCGATTTGAATTGGTATCCTTGTATTAACCCCATGTTGGCATATAGAATTGTTGAAACGACCATCTGCAGAATTTATTTCCTTGATAACTTGAGCGGGAGATATAATCCACAAGACACCATCATTTTCACCATGATCAATTTTATCATAATCAATTCCTCTACCTGTGGAATCTCCACCAATATTATGGTCGTCACCTTCTACCCAACTTATTTCGCGAAGATAACTCTCAGAAGTTATATTTTCAACACTTTTGGTACTAAAGGCATTAGGGGTCTGGACATATATTATCGCAATATCAGTAGACCATTCCTTTTCGACTTCCAATAGTAATTTTGTTGATGGTGCGCCTTCGGGTAAAAAGATTTCAACATCATCCTCAATTTGGTCTTGAAAATCTAATCCCTGCTGAGCAAAAAATGCAGTTATTATCAGTAATAGAACAAGAACTGTCATAGGACTTGCAAGGACAGTTGAATACATGTCATCAAGTCTGCGCCTTGTTCCATTTGCAAGCGTTGCCCGAACCCTCCCAAGCGGTGAGAATCCAAGGGCATTATCTCCTTGGTCATCATCCGATACGCTTCCCATAGATAATGCGAGACGCAAGCCGCTGATGAACCATTCTCAATAAAGAGTGTGAAACAATCAATCCAAGCCAAATTCTCTAACAAGCAAATGTCGCAAGAATCCACGTGCACTCTGTAGTACAAGTCCGGTTGCCATTAGTGATAATCCTAATACTCCAATCCAAATAGCGGAAAGTCCAGGTCCGATAATACTGTCAAATTGAGTAGAAACTCCTCTAGCAGTGTTTAGCCCCATTGCTGCACCAGTTGCAAGTAACCCCATTCCAGGTATTCCAAGAACGAGTAGCGGTTTCTTTTGTGAAAGAGATAGCATTGCCCAAGTTAGTACAGTGAATCCATGTGACACAGCTGTGAAGTTACTTCCTTTTGGCACATCATACCTAATGACAGTTGGAATTTCCTTGATCAATAATTTCTTGTCATGAGCATCTTCCAGCATTTCAAGTGATAATTCCATTCCCTCTGAATCAAACCTCAAACGGTCAAGGGCTGTTTTTGAGAATGCTCTAAATCCAGATTGAGTGTCTTTGATCCCCAAATCACTGGATAGATTAGAAGCAGCAGTAATCACTTTAATTCCCAATCGGCGATATGCAGGCATATCAGTTCCACCACCGCCATTAATGAATCTAGAACCAATTGTAAAATCAACTTCTCCATCAATTATTGGCTTCAATAATTTGGGGATGTCAGAAGTTTCATGTTGACCATCTGAATCCAGGACGACCAAAGCATCAGCATTCATTGCTCTTGCTTTTTGAAATAAACTCTGCAATGCACCGCCATATCCGCGATTAACTCTGTGACGATGGACAATTGCTCCGCATGTTTCAGCGATTTTTGCACTCGAATCCGATGACCCATCATCGATACAAATAACGGCATCAACATATCGCAGTGCCATTGTAACAACAGTTCCAATGGTCTCTTCTTCGTTGTACATTGGCATGCCTGCAACTATGAATGGTTTAGTCTCTGCAGTAGCCGAAGACATAGTATTCACTACTAGTATCTGATTTTCGCCCATATTTAGCACTATTTGATAAATTGGTGGTTAATATTACATTAGAACTGCATGCATAGTAGGGCAATTATCATTTTTATATATTGTAATTGATAGTGGGCTCACCAAAGTTCCTCAGAAAATTGATGAGCAGAACCCTGCTATTGCAAGGTGAGTTTCAACGCATTGAAACTTGTCTCGACATTGGATAATGAGATGTCCGACTATTAGCCCTGCATTTGAGATACAGTAGTAACAGCTCTTTCACCATTCAATACTTTGTTTAAAGCATTCAATGAAATGATCAGCGGCACATAAGCCTGGCCATCACTTGTCACATAGGTTGAGCAATCTGCAAAAGCACTTGTGTTGATGCTTAATTTCAAAGCACCACCTGCATTACTTCTCCTAACATATCCTATTAGCGCACTGTTGCCAGTGTATTCTTCGTTCTCAGTTTCAGTCTTCTTTGTTTCAGTTTTTTTTACCATGTTTACACATCATCCATGCACATTTCTGTTGCACGGTAACTTCAACGAATCACCTTAATCCTCATAAAAGTCACTAATTATTGCAAGGGAGGGTCAGGTCATCATTTGAAAACACTGATACATAGGGGGGAGTGAGGAATGACCATGCGAGCGTTAGTTACCGGTGGGGCAGGATTCATCGGCTCTCACTTAATTGACAGATTAGTTTCTAGAGGAGACACAGTGGTAGTTCTCGATAACTTGTCGAGTGGCAATCTAGATTTCATCCAAAATCATCTCGATTCAGGCAAGGTCTCATTGGTCAAAGGCGACGTCACAAATTATCAGGATGTTCTTTCAGCAATGAAGGGGATAGAATGCGTATTCCACTTAGCAGCAAATCCAGATATTAGATTAGGAACAAAAATTACTGATACTGATTTGAAGCAAGGGACTATTGCTACATACAACATTGTTGAGGCTATGCGCATCAATGGAGTAAAGAAAATTGCCTTTGCTTCTTCTTCAGTTGTATATGGAGAAGATGCTCCAATGCCGACTCCAGAAAACCACGGTCCATGTTTGCCAATTTCACTATATGGTGCAAGTAAACAAGCGGGTGAGGGATTAATTTCAAGTTGGGTTGGAACTTTTGGTTTACAAGCTTGGATTTTCCGCTTTGCCAACATCATTGGAACTAGAGGCACGCATGGTGTAATCTTTGATTTCATTCACAAACTAAAGTCAGACCCTTCTCGATTAGAAGTACTTGGTAATGGCTTACAAGAAAAGTCCTACATGGAAGTTGGCGATTGTGTCGATGGCATCTTACATGTGATGAATAATACTGATCAGCAATTAAATCTGTACAACCTTGGTAGTCATGACACTGCATCTGTAAAAAGAATTGCAGAAATAGTGGTCGAAGAGACGGGTTGTGAAGGCGCTTCAATAGAATATACTGGTGGAGATCGAGGCTGGGCAGGAGATGTTCCGAGAGCGATGTTGGCAATCGACAAAATGTTGCAAATTGGCTTCGATGTAAATTATAATTCCGAAGATGCGATAAGGCATACGGCACGTGCACTGATTGAAGAAATTGGTTTGTAAGTGAAAAACTGAGAGAAGGTGGATAACATGAAAATAAAATATGATGATAATGGCGATGCAAGAATGGATACAGCATTAACTGCGATTGCGATATTCATAGCTGCAATTATGGTAATTAGTTTGACTACAAGTCCTGTTATAACTGGTACAAAAGAGGGTGATAGGGCACCTAATATCACTGGAAAGGCATACAATGGAAGTGGATGGCAGGATTTTGACTTACAGACATATTATGATTACGATTGGAGTTTAGAAAATAACAATACTACTGGAAGTCAATGGGTGATGATCGAATTTTTGGATACCGATTGCCCTTTCTGTTTCAATGAGGCAAGAGAATATCAAGAAGCATCTCAATACTTTTCATCTGAAAATATAGAATCGCCTTGGACCGGTCCGCATATCAGTTTCATTGCCAACGCAGCGGAACTTACTGGATTGAAGGGTCATGAATCTTCCCGAGAAGAAATCATGGCGTTTAGGGACAAGACCTCGGGAGAGATGTGTAATGCTGGTAACCAAGATTGTTCAACAAGAGATGGTGCGCCATATTTTATTCCATTCATTGATGATTTAGATAAATCTAATATGAATAAGTGGGATATCGGTGGTACACCTGCATATTTCTTGATACAACCAGATGGAATAGTTGCTTGGGCAAGTCATGAATCGGAAGAAACATTTCCTCAGGCCATATATAGAATCGTTAACGAAGAGTATATCATGGCACTCCATCCTCAAAACGATTCACAAGGAGATGAGTGAATGGAACTATTTGATTCAAATACAATATTAGCCGTAATGGTAATTCCAATGGCATTAGGATTCCTCCTAATATCACCGATGGGTGAATCGTTGTCGGCTTCAATATCTGACAAGTTTCCATCTTTGAAAACATTGAGAGGAAGACTTCTAATGGGTTCTCTTCTAATTACATCTTCTGGATTCTTAGTTGCTTCTATGACGCTTTGGATATCCAATACAATCTCAGAAGGAGCAGGTTTCTGTGCAGTCGACAGCCTTTTTTCCTGCGATGATGTCATTGGTAATGATGAATTTAACAAAGTACCAATAATTGGCATCAGCTGGGCTTGGCTAGGAATTATTGTCTACACCTTTTTCTTATGGATCTTGATGAGTATCAACAAAGAACCTAATGCTGAATGGGTCGGTTCAAACATCAAGTTAGGATTTATGGCTACAACATTAGGTCTCTTACCGATAATTTGGCTTATTTATGCTGAATTCCAAATGGGTAAGATATGTCCCTATTGTACTGCTGCACACATAGGAAACATTCTTCTGATTTACGGATTCTGGCAAATGGGTAAACTCTATGATTCCGGTGAATGGCATAAACAGTGAATCAAGGGATACAATCTCCATCAAAGTGTAAAGCATCAGTTTCGAGAACTGTTTCTTCCATACGAAGGACAGTAACATCAATTCGACCACTACCAGGATATGCTATCCTTAGTTCATGGAGAAGGCTTCTTTGAACATCTTGGTGATCCTCGCCGTACAGTATAGATAGATGGTGGATTTTTTCCCCATCTACCAAAGCGATGTATTCAACAACCCACTCTTTTGGAGGAGTCTCCCCCTCCCATGCTATATCTTCCCATGTTTCTTCCATGTATTATAATCAGCAACCACACTTATCAACAATCCGGTGAAATGCATCACTAATCGCCTTTATCCGGTACTTATTACCGTAATAAGGTATGAATTCTGCAGTATCCAGTCACTTTTTCCTTCTAAGATTGTAGATCAATCCGCAACCAATGAAAATAAAAGCAAAAACCAATAGCGAATTATCAACGTTACTTTGAGTAACTGGATAGGCTTTACTCTTAAATTCAACAATGCCAAAAGTTCCTGATGAACCATTTTCAAGTTGTGAAGTAGTCGGCTCATGAATTAGCAATACGCTGAATACATCGTTCTCAGGAGAAAAGGTTACAGAAAAATCATCAACACAAGAAGTCGTTTCTGCAGATAACAGATTGATTTCAGAAGTTATTGTTGAACTACTTATGTCACATTCAGCAATTGCAGTAAGAACTCTATCTCTTGTATCTCCACCAGGGTTGTCAAACCCTTCAGGAACTATCTTTTCATGCTGAACTATCATAATTGTTAGCTGACCACTATTTATTGAACCATTGTCCACAACCTTTGCAGTTGCAGTCCAAGTATCATTATACTGTTGTAGATCCAGTTTCAGTTGTGTGTAAGTTTGACGTTTGACCTCTTCATTGAGAATATCCGAATTAACATCTGGCCAAGAGTCAGGTCCAATCCTAAGATTTCCAGACTCTACGATAAATGTTGGAGTTGAACCAATTTCTGGATGGGTTATCAATAGTCTATCTATTCTATTTTGAGCCGCAAGTGGTTGGAATGCATCCACATCATCACTTGGGTGGTATGCGACCATCGCAATTCTGGAGCCATGAGCGTATGCGAATTCCATCAAATATGGGTCTATTTCAGCACAACTTGGGCACCAAGTTGCAGTGTATTCTTCGATTAGAATACTACGGCCACCGCTGACGCTGTATGTTTGAACTTGGGAATCAACAGAATCGCTTGCAACAATTGGTATTTGAACAGAGAGTAGCATGACAGAAATAATCGTAAATACGCTTAAGCGAGCATAATCGATTGCCATCAAGCACCGCCACAAAGCCAAACCCCTTCATCTCTTTGTTTGACGTTGACTACGAGAGGAGAGTTCATCAAAGAGGGGTGGACGAGCATAACTTGAGCAGGAGGGGTTGTTATGGCTGACCATTGGATTGAGAATCACAAACGTGACCCTTGGAGGCGTCAAGCCAAGGCCAGTGGATATAGGGCACGCTCAGCCTTTAAGCTCAAACAAATCCAAGAACGATTCAAGTTGATCGACAAGGGTGACGTTATTCTTGATGTCGGATGTTTTCCTGGTGGCTGGACTCAAGTTGCATTAGAACTTGTAGGAGAGGAAGGAGATGTTGTGGGTGTTGACCTTGACCCATGCCAACCGATTGAGGGGGCAGCTCTTCTAGTGGGTGATATCACAGATCCACATACACAAGATAGAGTTCTTGAATATCTAAATGGGCGACAACTTAACAGCATTATTTCAGATATTTCACCAAATATTACTGGCAAATGGGATATGGATCAAGCAATTGCTATGACTTTAGTTACAGAAGTATTTGATTTCGCTTTGCCATTTTTGTGTAAAGGTGGACATTTCGTAACAAAATTATTCCAAGGAGTTGGTGTTGAAGAATTGATAAATGCGGTGAGACCACATTTCTAGGATGTCAGGAGACATTCACCTCACGCAAGTAGAAACTCATCCTCAGAAGTGTATTTGATTTGCCGAAGATACCAACCTTGGGCTGTCGCTGATGTAAATATCAGTGATACTTATGAATTTGAATTAAATAAAAAACTCAGTGGAGAAGATATCGCAGATGGTCCAGAAATAATACAATCATCATTCTCTGTCCGTAAAAAGAAAGCCGACTGAATCTCGTTTACAGTTATGATTTCGCTTAATGAGAACAACTTGCAATGTAATCATCAGCATAACATATGCATTTGATTGATAAACATTGAATAAATCTCATTATTTTATGGCTGAGATCAATAGGATACATCCAAAGGAGCAAATGCGCCAAATGTCAGCAAGACAAATGGTCGCAGATTTAAGAGCGAATAGGGCAATTGGAAGAATAGAATTGGTAGTTCTTAGGGTCTATCCACGAAGAATGGTTTCAACTTCTCGCTACACAGGTCCAGTTGCTGCTGCATGCGGTAGGGATGAAAGTGGCTTAGTGGGCATTGTTCTATGGGATGAGCAAGTAAAAAATGTGCAAATCGGGGACATCATTCGCATAGAATCTGGCTGGTGTCGGGAAAGAGAGGGCGAACTTGTGGTTAGTTCGGGTAAAAATGGTAGGCTAACAGTCATCGACCGCTAGGATAGAAATCGTTTTTGGTGGAGAGTTTTGGCCTTTTTGTCACGCAACCATAAAGAAGGGGAGGGCGTGGGCGACTTTGTTCCTGAGGAGTAATTATGACTGAGAGAGCTAAGAACTGTACAGCGTCCGGTGTGCCATTGGCAGAAACCGGTTCAACTTCATTCCCTTGCCCAGGTTGTATCATACAATCTGAGAAGGGAGATACCATTACAACTCCTACTATTATTGGCCGTAGCCCAAGATGTCGAAATCAAGGGGTTCTATACAACTGCCCGACATGTGGACATCAAGGTCCTTGAGGTGATTTGAATGGGTATGGTAGTAATGACCTACAAGGTCAATCCTGATTCAGAAGTAGAGCAAGTTGATGCTGATGGTATCGCTGCACAAATCATTAATATGGCTACTGAAATCTATGATGTTCAAAAAGTAGAGGTAAAACCTCTTGCTTTCGGTCTAAAGTTCGTTCAAGTTCATGTTACAATGAACGACGGTGAAGGACTTGCAGATGCCTTTGAAGGACAAATGTCCGAAATTCATGGCGTTGGAGAAATTGAAGTCCTATCAATGGGACTAATTTGAGTAAATTCTTTCTCAAACCAATTTTATGAGGTTTTACCCGTCATTCATTCTTCTTCAATTAGGAGTTCGGTTTGGTCTTTAGCAACCTTCACCTTACCTTGCCATTTATGATAACTACAATATTGCCCTTCTTTCTTGACACCCCGATTCGTACGTAATGTCGTGAAGGACGGACTTAGTCGAGAGTTGAATACTCACAATTGGAACAGTCTTCGTTACCTGCATCATCAACCTCAAGAGATTTCTGGCCACAGTATGGACAAGTTTCTTTATCATTATCTCCGTAGAAAAACTTCCAAGCATCTTCGGCTACTCTACCTTTTACCATAAATTCGGTTAGAAATGCTATTATTTGTCACTTTCGGAGTTTTTGAGCAATACATTTAGTCTCTTCACATGGTATTAGTGCCATGAAGATTCCTTACTGTGAATAATATATCAAGATGACGGAAACAGTTCGTCTCTTGTTCCCCATGTTCCAAGTCGGACAAACGCTTTCCAAAGTTTACTCGCTACGGGTGCTACTTCATTCGTGGATTTTCTGCTTTGAAATGGGTCTTTTGACAGCGCTGTATCTTGTTGCGACTGGTTGGTTCGCCAGCATTTTCTGATTTCCATCTATTAGATCAGCACTGTTTTTTTTTAATTAACAGTACTTACTTTGCATAATTATTCTATTCACTTACTCAAATTTGAGAAAGTGGGCATTGCATGAATTCTCTTAGTAAAGTTGTAGCATAGCTTCCAGATGAAAGCGTGAAACGGAATCGGATACAAGCACCTTCGGGGTGCCACCGGCTATTATCTCCTGGACCGGCCTTCCACTTCTCACCCATTGTGTCATCAGATGCGATAGGAACTGTATCAACGCTAAATTCACTATAGCCTGTTACTAAGGCTCGGCGTGTTCCCTTTGATGAAAGTCTTGAAACCGCTTCAACATTCCAGGAAATATCTTGCAGATTCATTTCTTCTATTGCAGCCATTTCAATTTTACCTGCTTCACCTTGACAAGTTTTGATAATACTACCCGGCAACGGCCCAGTAGGAGTCAATCTTCCCAATTGGCAATTTCTTGTGATACGAGGCAAGGTTCTCTCTTCTATTATTACGCAACTTTTTGCATTAAGTTGCCCTTTTTCATCAATTCTTCCAACCAAGTCTCCAGCGATGGGTAAAGATATTGGCAAACCAGCCTTTATTCTTCCATTTAGGGATTTGTTGAAAATTACAGATTGAATTGCATGGACGGTCATCAATTGCAAATTAGTTGGAAGTTTTTTGAAAGACCCTACCCAATCTTCTGGATACTTTACAATATGTTCGAGCATTTTTCTCTCAAAACCTAACCATTTCGGCATATCTATCAGCGCTTCTGCATTAGGGCCATTGGTTCTGATATTTTCTCTAAAGTCAGCAACGTCAGCACTTTCATTGAATCCTGGCATCGAGAGGTAAGCCATGACTGCATCTTTCCACTGTTCATTGACAACAAATTTTCCAACTTCAGCAGTTACTGGGCGGCCAGAACCAAATCTCTGAGGTCCGATCCAATTTGGGAATAAATCAGGTCCAATATTTTCAGCCATCTCATTTTTGATAATCTCAATTTCACCGAGTGCATCTTTTTCACTCATTGGGCTTCCATCAGGATTAGAACAACCCCTGACTACTATAGTGAAGCGATTTCCTTTGTGATTACCCAAGCCAATTTTTTGATGAGTTCTACCTAATACCTGGATTGACACATCAGGTATCACTAAGTCAGCTACCTTCTTTTGAGGGGCATCAATAACAAATAATTGGCTGGTAACAGCTCTTTTGTCTTTAGTTCCAGCGAAAAAGATTCTATTGCGGGGAATTTTTAGTTCTCTAGCAAGATTTGTACAGAAGCGATTTGTCTCCCAGTTTGTCAAAGTGACTTTTGCAACTGTGAATCTACCCTTGTTGTCTAATTTAATGCTAGTCGATATCTCGTCAACTCTAAAATCGCTGACTCTAGCTTTAAGAACGCCACCAATTCCAGAGGTTTTTGTAGCAAATCCCTCTAGTCCAATGGCTTGGGCCAATGGATCTTTATCGCTCAAAAAACCACCTCACTTAGAGGTTTAATGAATCATATTCACTAGATAGAGATTTAACAATCTCTTTGAGAATCTTTTCTGCATCATTCTTTCCAGTTGTGCGGATGTAGAATTCTGGGTCATCCAATTGCGGGTGACCTGGGAAGTAGTTTGCATATTCGACTTTGTCGTGACTGTTAATTCGTTCACGTAGCATTTGTAGAGCAGTATGGCTCTCTCCAATGATACGAAGTCGCAGTTCATTTTTTTCGCGGAGTAGTAACTTAACCGGCATGATAACCAATCCGGCCTACGAGGCTTCTCCTTTGAACCTTGTGGATTGAATGATGCTCAAACAATTCAGATTTTAACCATCATTTTTGAATATTGAATTAATTAGAAATGGTCAAAAACAATTGTTTCAATAATCTTGCCACCATCTCTCTTTTGAACCCTCATGCTTTGGACGATTCAATGGATACTGATGAGATGGAGGCAAAAGTGGCGAGCGTGTCACATTATTTCCGTCGCAGTGCGATTCCATTTTTGGTCGTAGCAGGTCTACTTACAATAGCATTAGCAACTAACTTGGTTCTTTCTCCACCGACTTTTAAAACCGATTTATCTGAGTTCGCACCAGATTCTGAAGGCCAAGATGCGCATAATAGAATCCATGCTTTTTTCCCCAATGAAACCAGACCATTATTTGTCCACGTGACAGTTGATGATGGAGGTAATATTCTCGCTCTTGAGAATCTTAAATTAATGGCCCAGCATTTAGATCTGTTACAAAATAATAATTCACTCATTGACAATAAAATTCCAGTATGGACCACCGCTCCTAGTATTATTCAAATAAGCCTAAATGAAGAAGCAAATGGAACTAAGTTAGCAGATATTGAAAGTTGGAATAATATGGTTGACCTAATCGTAGAAGATGATATCGAATGTCGGCTTACTTCAGATGACCAATTGTTAAGTGCTGCAACCTATGCATCTTCGGCATTATTACATCAGGATTTAGATATTTCACCCACCTGCTCATATCTCGATGATGGTAGCGGAGACGCAACACCAACAGCCTCATCCACATTATGGGTGCTGGAAATCGATCCCGATATGCCATCTCAGCATAGGAAAATATTTCAGGACCAAATAAGAGATGAGTTTGCACTATTAAGCGACAACTCAGAATTAACCTATAGCGTAGTTAGTCTTGATTTGATTTCTCATGATATTGATAAAGGAACATTTGATAATTTAGCAACCTTGATTATTTTGGCATTATTGGTTGTAATAATATTGTTGTCGATAGCGTTTAGGTCTATTAGAGGAGTCATATTCCCGCTTATTGGATTATCTTCGGCATTGATATGGACCTACGGTACACTCAATATTATGGGTGCGCAATTTAGCGCACTCGAAGTTGCAGTAGCGCCTCTAGTTTTGGGATTGGGTATAGATTATGCAATACATTTGCAAAGAGCATATGTTGCGATTCGTGAGGATTATCCTGACCCAGCAGAAGCATGGGCTCGTGCTGGTACTAGGCTAAGTGTGCCGTTGCTATTGGCAGTAATTACTACCGTCGCTGCATTCCTAGCAAATATGATTTCACCTTTACCACCTCTAGCAACATTTGGTTTGGCATTGGCAATAGGAGTGGTATGTGCATTCTTATCCGCCACCCTAATCGTCGGTTCCTTACACATTATTTTTGACGCACCTTTGAGGGACGCATCCAAGCATTCTATTCGCTTGCCTCGTGCCACAAATATCTTAGTAAGGATTCATCAGAAGAACCAAGTTCCTGTTCTTTCAGTTGCAATTATCATTTCAGGTTTGTCCATAGCAGGTGCATCCACCTTAGAAACAGATTTTGACCTAGCCGATTTCATTGATTCAGATATGCCGATAATGTCTGTTAGAGATGAATTATCAACATCATATGATAGCGCTGGATGGAAGATGGTTTACATCTTAATGGAACCGTTGGAAGGAGAGAATGTAATACCCGATGATGAGATTCTATTAAATCAAATGAGAGGTTTACACGCAGATTTAGAATCCAACCATGATGTGGTGGGCACAGATGGAAAAACATCTTCACCTTCTTATGATGGGCCATATGTGGTGCTAAGAGATGCTATTTTGAGAGATTCAAACTTTGGTGAAGCCTACAACATGGAAGTCTTTGGAGGCGAGGTATACATGAAAGATCATAATGGTGAACTTGATTTGGGGGCTGCATTTTCAAATCTTTCAATCAATCAATCCATAGCCGATGCTTTGAGTGGTGAAACTTGGTTAGAGCGAATACAGAATACCGTTAATCTTCAAGGCGAGGATATCATTCATCTAAGGAATGAAGTTCGCGTAGAAGCAGCCACATCATCACAGTCAAAGAGAGTAGTAGATAATTTTGAGAATATGCTCGGTTCTGAGGACGAAAGTGGAACACTTCGTTCTAGTCTTAGTGGACATGGCCAAATTTACATCACAGGAGATTTGGTAATTTTACAGACAGTATTAGAGGGGCTAAGTGAAAGTCAATTAGAATCAACCTTGATATCCTTGATAGTATCATGTGCTGTATTATTGATATTGACTAGAAGAATACTGCCAGCGATAATCGTTCTATTCCCAGTTGGGTTGTCATCATTGTGGGTAGTAGGTTCAATGGCCGCTCTTGGCTTGAAATGGAATGTGCTAACAGTAATGGTTACTGCCTTGACATTGGGTATTGGAATTGACTATTCAATACATATGTGGCGTCGTATTGAAGTTGAATTAAAACGCCAAGAGAATCACTGGGAAGCTTTACGTGCAGCATTATCGACTACAGGAGTTGCATTGATTCTGAGTGCATTGACAACTGCCTTTGGTTTCTTAGTGCTATTGTTTTCACCTATGCCGGTGATAAAGGATTTCGGATTGATTACAGCCGTAACAGTGTTCTTTTCCCTTATCCTTGCTCTTATTCTATTACCAGTTCTTGTTGAAATGGTTGAGCGTAGTAAAGAAATCGAAAGGATATCTTAAGCACTTATCTGACAGCCAGGGCATCTACTATCTCTTGCATTTGGAGACCTTGTTCTCTAGCTACGAGGGCTAGACACATCCAGTTGGTAGCAACTGCTAGGGACTTATGTTTCCTATTGGCTCTACGTTCAACTTCTTCAACTTCAATTTTTGTAGTTTTAGCAATAAATTTAGTCAAGCGTTTGGTTAATTTAGCTCTTGGATCTGAATGATTTTCCTTTTGATTAATAATTTCTATTTTCTTAGTAGGGGTGGCATCAATTGTAATTACTTCCTCAACTAATTCAGAAACTACCGTTTCATTTGTTTCTTCGTTCAATTTTACTGAAACTGGATTTGTCAAACGGCTAGGGCGGGGAAACCATCCCAATGGGGCGGTGACTCCTGAAATATTGATGCTCGGGGTAAGAGCATTTTCTTCTCCGCACAACCACCCGGCAGAGATTAAAGATTGAACTGCAATTTCAGCATCATCTGGAGATAGCCATTCCATGTCAAATGATAACATGCGTTCAACATCTATGGCATCTAGTGGCTTTCCATCACGAAATCAAATAGCAAGAACTGTACGGATATCCCCAACATCCGCGTTCCCCATAAGAACTACATGGAAAGCCGACATTCAAAAAGTTGAGGGATGGAAATTCAATCATTCAATCCGAGTAAAAGATTTATCTTCATTCAATAACCATTTGCCGCACTTTTCTCCAATGTAATAAGTGGCGTCAGAAGTATATTCATAATCACCACCTCCTGGTAATCCATTCCAATCAACAACAATTGTTGAAATCGGCTGTGCTATCTCTTCAGAACTTGTTTCAGAAGTTTCCGTTGATTGTGGGATAAGTGAATCCAAAGCACCGAAATGTGCAGCAGCAGTAGCTTGTAAATCCACTTCAGGTTGTGTGTCCTGGTCTTGGCTAGGCTCTGCGCCTTCGACACTACTTGTGGCTAATTTAGAGACGCCAGGAGGGCCATTCTTCGGCTTTGGCTTACCAGGTGGACCATTCTTCGGTTTTTCCTTACCAGGAGGGCCACCTGCTGGCTTAGTATTGTTTTCGATTGATGGTGGCTCACCTTTTGAGTTCTCATTTACAGATTGATGGGCCAGTTCATCAAGATCTGAACTTCTCTTCTTGAGATACAACACAGCTCCAATTAGTGCAATGACTCCTCCACTTGAAAGTGCTATTAATGCGGTTGAAAAGCCCTGGTTTGCACCATTATAATCCTTAGTCCAGATATTATTTTCTTCATCTAATTCCCAGATAAATTGTTCATCATCAACAGAGATAAGTAATGTCCATTCTCCATCAGGTACGGTAATTCTAGAATTCATTGTAACTGCAGTATTTTCTCCTAGTTCGTTTAATAATTGGCGGGCTACAATGGTTTTCTCATCATCTTGAACGATGAAAATACTTAGATTGAAAGGTTGTTGTATTCTTTCTCCAGCATTAATCAATTGCACTTTTAACGATAATTTAGACCCTGCCGATGTATCGCCAGATATTTTTATTTCTCCCAAGTCTAAGTCCGGTCCGATATTATTCAAAGTGCTTTCAAGCCACGGTGATAATTCACTATTTCCGTTTTCTGAATTAAGTTGCCATCCAGCATCATCGTAGCCATCTGCCCAGCAAGCAATTCGTGCTTGATTTGATAATAATGAAGGATCACCTAGACTGCTAAAGTCGAAATTGAATGCAAACATTGTTTTTCCGTCGAATATAGTGCTTGATTCTCTAGAAAGGGTGACCGGTTGCCAATTTTGTTCAGTTGATCTCACTTGACAAGTAAGAGATAAATTTGAACTCCAAGATTGAGGTTCATCCACATTTACACCGATTTCCACATTATTCAGGTGATACCTAGAAATTCCACTTGTCAATTGAGATTGTAAAATCATTGGCGGGTCAGCATCAACAACGATATCTGGTAGGTCGATTTCAAGTAATTTCTCACTATCCAGTGGATCCCAAATACTAATTTTAGCATCATGGATTAGTCCGCTTTCAATTGGAGTTGAGAATGCTAATGATAATTGGCCATCAATGATATCAGCTGTCAATCCGCCCTGCCAGATTTCATTTTGTATTTTCCCAGACCAAAAAACACCCAACTGTCCATTGTAGTTTTTATCCGAAATGAGGTGTTTAACCGATGCCTCAATTTCAATCATATCGCCTGCCATTACCTTAGGATTGTCGCCAAGGGTTCCATTTACAATCCCGCTTACATCCATTAAACTTTGAAATTGAACATCCAAGGCTCGCTCAAGAGACCATTGATTTTCCTGTGATTGACGAGTTGCACCATCATAATCGCGAACGATGACATCTAATTCACCACCTATCAACCCCGTTGTTGTTAATGTCCAATCAACCGTTGCCCACATTTCTACAGTCATTTCACCATTGGATATAGTTGCAATACAGTTTGAAGAATTAACCAACAATCTGCCATCAAGAGAACTACAAATTCCTTGATGTGGTAAATATTTGATACCAAGATTTGAATCTCCACCCAATTCTATTTTGAATTCATTAAGGTCTTCCATTTCATTTGAATCGCTCGCAGTAATACTCCAACCGATTTGACGAGTAGGTTCAAGCCGTTGTCCAATGTTGGTGATTATTTCACCAAGCGGGGTAATATCTGTGATAACTGCTTTTTGAGGGTCGCGACTAATCCACCAAGAAGTTCCATTATCTGCGGAAATATCTAGCAATGAATGGTTAGATACATCCGTTCCACTTAGCATGGTGCGAACAATCTGATGATCACCATTCCCCGAATCATTAACAGTCATATTCAGATACCAAATATTGGCTGAATTTACAATAGAGAAATTACGTTGTTGATATTCACCAATCTGGGCAATTCCATCCACTGGGTTGCCATCATAGCCATCATCTCTATCTTCAACCCACACTGACATTTGAGTTGTATTATTTGTGAATCCACCCACGTTGTAAATTTGTATACCGTACAAACGATTAGCATCTCGGTTGATATATCCCCCATCAGTAATTGTGGTAGATAGCATTACTGGAACTTCAATATTTAGAATAAAATTATGTGGAGTCTCATTAACGTTCAGGATTAAATTATCCATAGTTGTTGCTTCAATCCAAATACTTGATTCTCCCGAGACATTTTCTGGAAGAGTATATTCAATATTTGTTTCTTGACCAATGTTGAGGGAGAACCATCCAGTTGTAGCATTAGCCCAAACATCCTTGCCGTCTTCTGTTTGATTGAATTCTATAATATCCAAATGTACGCGTGCCTGTATAGATCCAGACAATAATTGAGTTCCAGATGTTGTGAAATAATTCTCAACAACCAAATTTAGTTTGGTTAATTCTGGAACGATTTCATTTTCTTGAAGTGTGTAGTTACCTTGACTAGTAAAGTTTGCTGAAATAGATTTGATACTCACATCTACTTCTTTATCGATGGTAATAGGAGTTGCATGGGTATATGTTGTATTCCTCAATCCTACAGTTTGAACCCGCATTAGAATATAGTCTGTAGCGAGGCCCTCGGATAAGGAGAATTGCCAATCCATTGATTGACCATCTTGGTTACTCAAATTTTCTTGAACAGATGTCTGCGAAGATATCAGCATTGAATCGGCATCATTTACAGTAATGGAATTGCTATCCTCTGACCAAGTTATTGTGGTCCACTGTGATGCAGTTTCCTTGAACCCTTGAGAGTTGGCGGAGACAATTGATAATTGATATTGTGCCGAATTAGAATATGCGTGGTGATGTGTTGTGAAGGAAACTGGGGCAGCATTTGGATGCATCGTACTTGGTATTGGTGAAGTGATTGCAGCATTTTCACTGATTATTTCCACATTGTCCAAATCTGGAGTCGACCAATTTTGCATAGCACTGGTTGTATATTTTATTCTATACTGCATAAAAGAAGTATCCTCGCTAAGATTGCTAAGTGAATGGTTTCCAATCCCAACAAATTCAGGAATACTTGCATTTGTTCCTACCGGTTGCCAGGCATTCATACCAACCGAAACTGCATCAGAGCCGGATTTGTACTGCATTTGTAAATCAGTGTCATCCGGGGCATTACCGTCCAATGTCATCCACATAGGAGTGGCAGTACCCTGCGGAGAATGTCTCAAATCAACAGGCAGTGAAGTAATCCATCCTTCATGTTCATTTGGATTTTCAAAATATTCAGTGTCTCCAAGATAAATAGCATTCCATGTTGAAAATCTTGTGTTAGAAGTATCTCCTGTGGCGTACATGATTGTACCACTGCCAGAAGCTATAGTTGAATCATAAATTCCTATGGGGAATGTATGCAATAATCTCCAAGTTTGTTCTAGGGGGTGATATCCATACATTTTTTTGTTAGCAACTCCATTCCAAGTTTGGTCTTCGTAGCCCCCTAGCAGTACAATTTCATCATTGAATACAGTTGCAGCATGTGCGGCCAGTGAAATCGGTAAGTCACTCAAATTAGTCCAAATATCGGTTGCGGGGTCGTAAACTTCAGTACGGTTGGAATCAAGGATTTCAGAATAATTGGTAAGTGGATCTATTTCTGCTGAAACTCCTCCAAGGGCGTATAATTTTCCGTGAAAGGCGGTCAAAGTAAAAGAGTGTCTTACATAATTCATACTCGATAATTGGGTCCAATTATCGGTTACAGGGTCGTAACGCAATAAATTATCCGTAGTGTCATAACGATTCTGCCTATTGACTCCACCAGCGACATAGAGATACCCGTCGAGTGCATCAACTCCTGCTAATCCAACTTTTGCACCCGACGGCATTGGAGTCATCATTGTCCAATTTCCAGTATTCAAATCAAAACTTTGTAGCAGTCCTTGCGATCTTATTTCTGGGCTTGCTGTAGGGTGATAGTCTCCTGCCAGGTATAATTTGTCACCGATTTGTGCGCAACCTGCATATTGTTGAGTTTGATTTAAAATTGTATTAGAAAAACTCCATGTTCCCGTTGAAATATCAAATATTTCTATAGCAGAAGTTGGTCCTTCATCGTTATTTACTGACGGATTTGGATCCATACGGCCACCCATTAACCAAATTTCGTTTGTTTGCTCAATATATTCGCTACACGCACCAGTACGTGTGGACATTAATCCATTAGCATTTGTAGCTCCCCATTGAATATCTGGGCGAGTTAATTTTGCTTCCCCAGTAGCACTGATCACTGAAGTATTCTCATGGAGAAAGCCATTAGTGGAGTTGAAATCATTATTCGAATGGGAAATAAATTTGGCCGATTCATCAACAGTAAATTGTGGATCATTTGATGTAATCATTGCAGACCAGGATGATGTTAGTAGTATGATTAATAGAATTAAAACAACACCATTTTGCCTAACTAAACGACTATCCATGCTACGGGGAGTAACAACTGCTTCAATTAATTTGTTGAGTGATGTATAAGAATAATCCCAAACTGTCATAATATACTTAAAATATGGTTGAATCTCTATTACTGTGTCTGATGAGATTGAAACAATACTGCCATAGGTTCATCTCTATGGTGTATATGCGGGCGTCATAGGGGTGTTGAGATTGTCACGTGATTACATTGCAAGAGACCCTCGAACCGGATTACCCATCAATGTGGGTAGTGGGAAAAAAACCAAGACTAAGGCTACTGCCAAGACCGAAAGAGGTCCATGGCAAGGTTTGCGAAAACAGGATATTATCCCGTTGGCTAAAGGAGAAATTGAATCAGCAAAGTCTGTTTGGACCGAGAGAGATTATCATTTGACGCAAGTTGACGGTGTTAGAGCATTACAGAGGCTGAAAGGTTTTGCTTCAACAGAAGCCCACAAAGTTCTACTATCTTCATTTCAAAGCACCGATCCTGCTATTCGAGTTGCTGCTTTAGAGGCACTACCCGAAGTTGCAATTCAGAAGTCCGATGAAATGTTTGACTGGTTGAGCGTTCTTCTTGATGATGAGAATATTGACGTTAGTAAGGCAGCTAGTAAAGCGCTCGCAATATCTGCCCCAGTCTTCCCTTCTGGTATTGAATCAATACTAATAAATGAGTTGCGTTCTCCTATAAAGTTCCGGCAAGATAATGCTTGGGATGCATTGAAAGGCCTAGCGGATACTTGGCCGGAAGTTGTTTGTTTACACATTGATAGTTTGTTACTTGAGCCTGATAAAGAATACAGAATAAAGGCTGCTAAATTACTGAGAAAGGTACTGCGCAAAGGTGGTTCTTCAGCCTGGGATTTAGTTTCCTGGGCACTGAATGATGAAAGTGATGAAGTTCGCAGAATCGCTGCAAAAACATTGCCAACTTTGGCTAATAGAGAGCCTCGAGTTGCGACATTATTCGCTGAACGGGCAATGGTAGATGTCGATTCGGAAGTACGTATTTCAGCAATCAAAGCAATTCAAAAACTGGATAAAGACAATGGTAGAGCCCAAGACATTGTACTTTCTGGAACTAGAAGCAAGGATTTGCAAGTTCGCACAGCATGTATCAATTTGCTACCACGCCTACTAAGTGAAGACGTGTTGCGGGTGACAGCAGATGAATTGCTTCGCACTGAGACTGATATTGGACTCATTAAAAGTTTGAAAGAGATGGTATTCGATGCAGAAATAGAAGGTACTGAAGCTCAAAAGAATCTTTTCCTTGCGGCTGCAATACCAGTTCCTCAATTGGATCGTGAAATTGCTGAATCACAGGGTAAAAGGCTCGGATTGGACCCACTCCCTTCAGATAGAAACCGTCCATCAGAAGAAGATATTAGCGAGAAACCGGATCATCTTTTAACAGATACAGAAAGAGTTCAGAAAATGATTGCAATGAATGAGCAGATAAAGAAAAAGGAAGCCGAAAGGAAAAATGCATATCGTTCATATTCACAAGATGAAGTCTATGGCTATGAGGATGATTTTGGCCCTGATTTAGATTCAGATGATGATGCAGATTTCTAGGTAAAAGTTAAGCATTTTTTGGCTCACAGTGTTTCCTTTCCTCTTTTAAAAATGCGGCATCATTAAGAGGGGGAGGTCGGTGGGCCGATTACTAAAGAGGTGTGTTATCATGAGTGATTCTCCGTTCAACGACAAAGAAGAGCAATTTGACAGACTATGGGATGGTATGACTCCTAAGGGTGTTAACCGAAATAAGTCTTTGAAATTTAGACAATACATTCTTGAGCATGTTCGCCAAACACGCCGCCCAATGAACAAAGAAAATGCTTTGAAATATTGGATGGGCGATTTACAAAGAGAAATCGCAGAAGCGGACAATTACTGATTTAGTGTCAAGGTCTCTCATTCCGTAGAGGGTCCAACCCAATAGAAACGGAGAGTCAATACTATGTTCACAACCACACGCTTCACAGATTGGAATTTACCTCAAGGTATTCTAAATGGAATAGAAGAACTTGGCTGGGAGTATTCAACTCCAGTTCAAAAAGACACTATCCCATTGGCTCTTAGTGGCAGAGATGTTATCGGTCAAGCAAGAACAGGTTCAGGTAAAACTGGAGCTTTTGGAATTCCAATCATTAGCAAGTGTACTGCAAGTGGTAAACTACAGGCTTTGATATTGACTCCTACAAGGGAATTGGCAAATCAAGTCGCTGAGGAGATGAAAATAGTCCAAGGAGATTCTGGACTTACAATTCTTACAGTCTATGGTGGAACCGACTTAGAAAAGCAGGCTAGAGCATTACAAGATGGTGTTGACATTATCGTTGGAACTCCTGGACGAGTAATGGATATGTCCGAACGAGGACATATTGATTTGACAAGTCCAACTTTGTTTTGTCTCGCTGAAGCAGATCGTATGCTAGACATGGGATTCTTCCCTGACATCATGTGGGTTGTTGAAAAAATGACTTCTCGCCAGCAAACATTACTATTTTCAGCAACATTTCCTCAAGAGATAATTGATGAAGCAAATGAATTCATGAATGAACCAGAATTCGTATTGACCAATGTTGAGGAATTAGACATCCCTCCAATTGACATGTATATGGTAAGTATTGGTCGTGCCAATAAATTGTGGGTTGCAGGGCGTCTTCTAACTAAAAACGAAGATGGGCAATCAATCATCTTCTGCAACACAAAAAGAATGGTTGATTTGGCTGTTCAAAGACTTTCCAAGCATGGATTTGATGTTGCAGGATTACATGGAGACTTGAATCAAAACCAAAGAGAGAAGGTTCTAGATAAATTCAAGGGCGGCCAATTCAAAACAATTGTTGCTACAGATGTTGCATCACGTGGAATAGATGTTGATGGTATTACAATGGTTATCAATTACGATATTCCTAATGATATTGATTCGTTTATCCATAGAGTCGGTAGAACCGGTAGAATCGGAAGAAAGGGAGAGGCATGGAGCCTTGTGTCAAGAGATGATTCAGCGCAATTGAATAAAATTATTGCCACATATGGATTAAACATTATCGAGACTGAAGCACCAGACCTTCCACAAGGTATGGATAGAGATCCAGTCAAAAAGCAAGATGATTACGGAGAGACTGCCAATGTTTTCGGATTCGTAACTTTGTCTTTGGACATTCCTCAGAAAGTTGCTGGTTCTTCAAGAACAGTTTCAGATTGGTTTGTTAAGGCTTTAAATTGTAAGGAATTGGAAATAGGCGATGTTTCCTTTGAGGAGCAAAAAACATTTATCAGTATCCATACAAGTAAAATTGGTCTTGCAATCAAAGCTCTAGAAAAGAGAGAGATGGCTGGACAAATTGTTTCTGTCTCTATTGTTTGATTCGCTTAGGTAAATCAAAACATCAGCAGTAGTACGAATCCATATATGAACACAACATAGTAATGGTAAACTCAGATTAGTTTGGATTAAAATCCAAACATTAACAATAGCATCAGCATCAATCCACCTAAAACAATTGGAATTGATACTGAAGTAATCAATCCATATCCTAATGATTTGTTTCCTCTTGCAAAAGAGATCACAATTGCTACAACTCCTGCTAGTGGCATCAAGCAAAAGAAGGTATCAACCATATCTCCTCCGCCACCGGACTCATTTAATTCCATTTCAAGTTCTCTATCCTTAAATTCGAACTCAAATTCTATTTCATCAATACTATGTGAGTCCGTACTAAACCAAATGGTTCGATTATGTTGAGTATATTCTCCAACCACTCTACTTTCTCGACCATTATTATTCATTTCAATAATATCTTTATCCCCTTTTGAATTGTAATCCCAATCACAATGATACTCATATTCATCTTCCCAATTCATGGAATTGCACCAGTTAACTTCAAATCTACCATTATCTAATATCACATCACTAAAAGTATGTGTGAAGGTGCCATTATCAGAAGACATTGTAACCATCTCCACACGATGCACATCATCCCATCTAACATCCCAATCTTCATTGGCGATTTCAGAAAGAGTCGTCAGTAACATCATGATAACAATTGGTGCAAAAAAACCGATTGCGAATTGTTTCCAATTCATTCCGGCCTTTTGTTCAGTCATATCATATCCGGAAGTAATTGAAGGAGAAGAACCAATGTAGGTACTTTGCGCAGGGTTATTGACTGTTGCAGAAAAGTGAGTTTGTGGTTGCTGTGCGAGGTTACCCATTATTTGTCCCTGAGGTACTGATGCCGTTTGTGGTACTGACTGTGTTGGAGTTGTACCTTCTTGGGATTGTGCTGAACCCCAAAAGGGCTCTTGTTGCTCTGGAGGTGAATTGTCGCCTGTGTCCATGAGAATCCCGTTTGATGGTAGGAGGCGCACTTAATAAGATATATTGAAATATTTATTAGATTTTTATTCTTCTTCACTAGCGGAGTTACGACGTTTTTTCCAAGATCCCGATTTCTTTAGTGCATCAACTCTTTCCTTTTCTTGGATAGCAGCTTCAAGATTCTGTTCTTTAAGTAATTCTAGCCGATCTTGTTCCTTGCCCAACCTCTCAACTTCAGATGGCCATTTACCATCGCTATTTGGCTTTTCAATTGTAAATACAGTCATTACAGCAATGACTATTGCCAGTGCAGCAAGCGACCAAGCATAACCAATTGCATCATCCCATCTATCTCTTGCATTCCCGCATTGTGCGCTAACCGAATCCCATAATTCACAATCGTCCAATGTTTCTTTTGCCTTCATTGCTTCTTCATTGGAAGTTACATTGTAGGCAGCTGAAATAATGAATATAGCAGCTAAAGTAATTGCAACAAAATGCTTGTAATTCCATTTCTTTCTACTAATAATTCTCCACTTGTCGGCACCAGCTAGACTCTTATCCATTGCTCTTGAAGGGCCACCGACCTTCCAAAACCAAATTACCCACATTAATACTAATACTAGCAAAAATCCCCATTCATAGACAGCGGTATGGAATTCCCACATGCCATATAGGCAAGATGCTTGGTCAGGGTTTGCTAAGCAATCTTCTAAAGCGATTGGATAGAAGAGAACTAATCGTGTTAGATTCAGTATGTAGACCAATGTACACATCACTGCAATGGCTTTTATTTTTATTTTTTGAGAAACACCATCAGTCATTGCTACTAAAGTCGAAATGAAAATCATTTCATGAACTCCAGCACATTCATCTGAAACATAAAGTGATACAGTATTCATTGCACCTGGAAAACTTTGATGGTGAAATTCAATACGAGTTAGCCAACCGTTATTTGTTGAAAGTGTGTGTGAGCCAGCACCGAACAATGCATTTCCAATTTCATTCCATAGCCACGCTTCACTTACTTGAATCGGGCCTAGAGTATCTGTTGGCATTGTTAAAAACCAGTAAAAAGCCTCAACAAATAAAAGAGCGATGGGGATTTTAGCATATACTAATCCCAATTGAGCAACTTCTTTCCAAGAGAGGTCCTCAGGCGGGGTCGCTGTGCTTCCCATAAATACAGTCAAACATTCATCACACATCAAAGTGAGGTTTGATTCTCAGATGAATTATTGTAATTTCATCCAACGGATGCGTTGAAAACATGAAGTGATATCGGAGTCATGTGGTGGAAGTCTCACAGGTTAGCGCTGATGCGCAAAATAAGCCTACTCACAGACTTAATGTCATCGGTTTTCATTGTCCCATTCCAGTCGCAGAAGCCAAAAAAGCATTACTGCAAATGAGCAATGGGGAAATCTTGGAAATATTGTCTGATGATCCAGAAACCTATCATGACATCCCACTTCTTATGATGCGCTCAAACCACAACTTATTATCTATAGAGAGCAATGCTGGTGAGTATAAATTCTTGATTGAGGTGAATCAATGAACGTAAAAAATGATAATGGTTCAATAACACTAATCGAGAGTGATGATGTACCGAGTGAGGCGAAATTACCTACTGAATTCGGGGAGTTTTTGATAAGAGTATTCCATGAGGAAAGTACTGGTTTAGATCACGTTGCACTATCCTTGGGGGATATGCAAGGGCCAGACCCAGTATTGATTAGAGTTCATTCAGAATGCCTAACAGGTGATGCATTTGGTAGTCGTCGTTGCGATTGCGGCCCTCAATTACAAGCGGCATTACTGGCAATCTCTGAACGTGGGTGGGGCTGTTTGCTATATCTTAGACAAGAAGGTAGAGGAATTGGCCTCCATGCAAAGATACAAGCATACCACTTGCAAGATCAAGGTGCTGATACATTGGATGCTAATCTGATGTTAGGATTGCCTATAGATAGCAGGGATTATTCAATTGCTTCAAGCATGCTTTCAGTTTTGGGTATTAGCGAAGTGAGTTTGCTAACAAATAATCCAAACAAGGTGGAGCAACTTCGCTCTCATCAAATCAACGTAGTTGAAATGGTTCCATTAATTGTAGGAGTTGGGGAGCATAATCGCGATTATTTGAAAACAAAAGGGCAAAGAATGGGTCATCACATCAGACCTTCAGATTTGTGAATCGGCTTGAAAATCCTATAGTGGTCACTAATTGCAATAAAGAGGGCCGTGGCCGAGAATTGAACTCGGGCTGGCAGAACCACAATCTGCCGTGCTAACCCCTACACCACCACAGCCAAGAGGTAGCCTGCCGTCAAGCGCGTGGTATTTCAACAATCCGCCCCCTCATCTTCATTCAGTTTGTGGCTTGCAGTGAATCGGTCAACCCCTATGCTCAAGTGCGTTCGCTATTCTGGGTAAGATATGCGAAGTGGTCTTAAGCCAGCTCTCTTGGTCCTAACAGTACTTGGATTATTGCTAATGGCGCCATATAACGGCGTTGCAGCAAGAACAATTCACGACGCTCATACTGTAGATTTATTTCCATCTGGTGATTTTTCTGATTCCACTGAATGGGCAGTAGATGATACTCTTGCCTATTCTAATAACCCTGCAACATATACTGATACGATGGTTGCAGATAACAAATTATCATTCATTCATCAGAGGCCAATGAATACAGACCAATACACATTTTGGGCTCAATCTTCTCCAACAGATTCCAATTCGTCTAGGTATGCTCCAGACATGGCATATTCTTGGAGTAAAGGACCTGAAATAATTGTCAACGGCTTTGATTTCACTTCATTTAATCAATATGAATTACTGAATGTTGAATTATTATTTAATATTCAGATCCCACAGGCACTTTACCAAGATTCAGTTCGCATCTCTACTGAATACGATGGTGAAATTGATTTAATTAAGACATTTGCTCATACTACTGGAGATTTAGATTTCATCAATAATACTGCATGGACCTATCTTCTTGGCGATGGTGGCAATTATAGTTGGGCAAATTTATCTTCACTATCGGTTACTTTGGATTATGTTTCTGCTGGAACTACAGATGATAGCCAATTGAACGTTGATGCGGTAGGATTGCGAATAGAATACCGTTCACCTTGGTATGGTGGAGAAGTTGGCCATGCAAGTTCTACATTTTCAGGTTTTGAAATGCCAATTAGTTCTCTTGATTTAACATCAGGTACTTTTGAAAATATTGCATATTCTTCTTGTGGATTGGAGACGAGTATCGAAGGAACTAGCGGAAGTTGGACTAGTGTTCCTTTTGAAACACCGCCTTCTCAAACAATTGGCCGTATTCATTATGAGTTGATGAATGAATCACTGGATGACGTTATACTTGAATACGCATCTTCTAGCGATGGCAGCACCTTCACCAATTTCACTGTAATTGATGAAAATACTTTACTTCCGGACATCGCATATGTAAGTATAAGATTGAGCACAATCACATCTTGTATTACTTCTGTTTCAATCGATATTAACGATCCAACTATTAGTATCGCTGGAAATATTATTGGCGATGTAGATGGATTCAATACTCAGTATACTAGATGGTTGATTTATGTTGGAGGAGAAGTAGTTTCTAATGAACCAATAACAACAGGTTCGTTTTCATTAAGTTTCCCGATTGGGAAATACATGTCATCGGGAGATACTTCTGTAGAAGTTGAAATTAAATCTTGGTTTAACTGGGATTCTGATGGCAGTATTAGTACAACAATAGTTGAAATAAATTCAGTTGTAATCACTGGAGGATATGAGTTGGAATGGGATGAAGATCCAGTTTGTATCGCAGTTGGAGACCAAACTATGACCGAAGACAGTGGTGGAATTATTTTACCATTTACCAACCGCTGCACAGATGATAGAACTGCATTGGATGATTTACAAATAGATATTGTTAACACAAATCCGGATATAGTTACTGTTGATTTCACTCAAGGAGACATTCGTTTATCACTGGTAAATGACCAATCAGGTCAGGCTGTCATTACTACTACCGTAATAGATGAGGCGGGAAATCTGTGGAGTGAAACATTCACCATCATAATCGAATCAGTAGATGATGCACCAGTGATTAATGAATTCCCATCTCTAGTTCCAGTAGAGCACGATATTTTGACACAAGTTGAATTATTATACCACGATACTGATTCTTCATCCTTGACCGCTTTTACTAATCGGAGTTGGGCTACCGTCAATTTAGAGCAAGGAATTATCGAAATCACAGCTCCTAATCCAGGATATCATTCGGTCTTGGTTTCTGTTTGCGATACCACTTCATGCTCTGAACGGGTACTTGATCTAGAAGTTTTAGCATTGCCAGATTTGGTAATTGAGTCAGTAGATATAGGCGATGAAACAATTAGGGAAGGTGATATTGTTGATGTCCGTATTTACGTCAGAAATATCGGGAGAACGAATGCCAATTTGATTTCAGTTCGCTGTGATGCAGATAATGTATTGATTGCGATTGCGCAACCGATTTCATTCCTTCAACCGGGTGAATTGGGTGTCGTGACCTGTGAATGGATTGTTCCAGAGGGAGATGGTGTTGTATTAATCTCAGCCGTAGTTGATAGAGGATTAGAGATCGATGAGGTTTCTGAAGATAATAACCAAGCAGAACTCATTGTTACTATTGAAGAAGCGATAAAAGAACAACCTGTTAGTAGCGGCTTACAAATCTCTTCAACGGTAATGACCACTCTAGCAATTGCATCTATTGTTGCCATACTCGGATTGTTTGCCTTATTCGCTCCTTCAAAAATAAG
>JAACCR010000011.1 GCA_009937205.1 Methanobacteriota archaeon
AGAACTGGTGCAGATGCATTGGCTGTCAAAGTTGATTGTAATGACGATGCAGAAGTTGCCCTATTGGGAATTCACCCATGGATGCACAGAGAAATTGATGCTCTAGTATTGAACCATGGCAGATACGAGAGAGTTGCTGCTGAAGACATGACAATAGCAGGACTAAGGACTACAATGAAGACTAATTTTGAAGGTGCTGTTGCAGTGTGGAAGGCCGTTCAACCCCATCTAACCGATAGTGCAAGAATCGTCGTCGTTGGCTCTCAGTTGGGCACACGTGGGTCACCGCATGGTGCGGATTATTCAGCATCAAAAGCAGCATTAGCCATGTGGGCTCGTTCTTTAGCGCAAGCGGTTGGACCACAAGGAAAGAGAGTCAATATCCTTGCACCTGGTTTTGTTGATACTGCTATATTGGCTGGAGATTCAAAGCAAAAAAGAGAGGAGCGGGAACAACTTGTTCCATTGAAACGCGTAGCATCGCCTGAAGATATGGCTGGAACTATCTCATTCCTAATCGGACCTGATTCATCATATATCACTGGTGCAATCATCCATGTCAATGGGGGATTATACCTACCTTGATGTGTTTTAAGACAGACTTCAAAACCTGTTGTTTTCTAAATTGATTAATCACTACTAATTGGAGGGGATAAGTTTGGTTGAGGAATGGGATGACGCTGGCACCTTTGAACAAGTTGCTGACCACGATGTCGGTGATTCCGATTTGTTGGAACGTGATCCGTTTGACATTTCTAGAGCACTGGAAGGTGCAGCTCTTGAGCACTTATCGCCAGATGTAAAGAGATTTGTTCTACACTCTGATTTCGAACCTGCTGGAGACCAGCCAAAAGCAATTGGAAATTTAATTTCCCAATTGGAAAATCAATAGTCAAGATGTGTGCTATTGGGAGTTACTGGAAGCGGAAAAACATTCGCTATGGCCAAAGTTATTGAGAAACTCAATATTCCAACACTAATTATTTCTCACAACAAAACATTAGCAAGGCAATTACACCACGAAATGGTTGGCTATTTCCCACAAAATGCAGTTGAATACTTCGTTTCCCATTATGACTATTATCAGCCCGAGGCATACTTGGCCAAGAGAGACTTGTATATCGACAAAGAACTTTCAATCAATGAAAGAATTGAGCAGGAGAGGTTCGCTTCTGTTGCCAGTTTAGTTACCCGTCCCGATTGTGTTGTAGTATCATCTGTTTCATGTATCTACGGATTGAACCCTCCTGAGACATTTCTTGAATACCATATCAGGTGTCACGTTGGACAACAAATTGAAACAAGAGATTTGCTAAAGGAATTGATCGCTTTACAATACCAAAGAAGCACTAGTGATTTGACCAGAGGACAGTGTAGAGTCAGGGGCGAAGTAATCGATATTTGGATGCCTAGCCGCGATGACCCCATTCGTATTCGCTTTGGGCTAGATGGTGTGGAAAAGGTGCAAGTATGTGATCCAGTTACTTGGGAAGTTCTCGATGATCTACAAGAAGCATGGATTCATCCAAAACAATTCTTTATGACAAATCCTGACAAATTTGAAGCCTCATTAGTCTCTATTGAAGACGAACTTGATGATAGGATAGCACACTATGCAAGTGAAGGAAGAGAATTGGAAAAGCATCGTATTGAGCAGAGAACAAGATATGATTTGGAAATGCTGAGAGAGATTGGCCATTGTACTGCTGTTGAAAACTATTCATTACATTTTGATGAAAGAAAGAGGGGTGAACGACCATATTGTATGCTCGATTTCTTTGCCGCTTGTGCAAAACAATTTCATGGTGATAAAGATAAATTCTTGGTGATCATGGATGAATCCCATGTATCATTACCCCAAGTAGGGGGAATGTATTTTGGAGACCGCTCGCGCAAGATTAGCCTGATTGAACACGGATTTAGACTTCCGACTGCTGCCGATAATAGGCCTTTGAAAATGCCTGAGTTCCAGTCACTGATACCACGTATGGTCTATGTGTCAGCAACACCTGGTGAAAGAGAATTAAGACATTTATGTGAAATTACTGGTCAGAAAATTCCTAACGGATTACTGCATGCAAAATCAGGTGGTGGTGCATTTGCTCCTGACCTTGAGAAGAAACATCCACAAGCAGAAACAATGTATGACATGCTACAATCTATTGAAGGAAT
>JAACCR010000066.1 GCA_009937205.1 Methanobacteriota archaeon
CACAGAAAAATGCAAGAAGAAAAAAATCAATCGGAAGCGATGAGGGATACCTTTGCAAATCCTCAACAAGGGCCAGTGGAAGATTTGAGCGGGTCGCAAGAAGAAGAGGAATGAACAATTTTCATCGCATGTTTGATGTGCAAGAATGGTGGCGTGAGTAATATGGCGTATGTGACCGAGGCAGAGGGAGAATCAACTCCGACCGTCCTTATTGTCGATAATAACCCAATGTCAATTACTAGATTGAGCAATATTTTCAAGGTCAAAGAATTCAAAATTGAAATTTGCGAAGATGGCGATAAAGCGGTTGATGAATACATTAGGTTAGACCCAGAATTAGTGGTTTTATCTTTAGACATACCATCATTGGATGGCCACTTAGCCGCTTTGGAAATTAGAGAGCACGGTGGCGAGGGGAGGATCATATTCGTCGCACCAAAGCACCAAGCGCAATTAGCAGCAGACGCAGCATATTCAGCAGGAGCGGTAGCATGGCTTCAAAAACCAGTCATCACAGCAGATTTGGATAAGATTTGGCAAACCGTTCTCGGACCAATTCCCGAAGCACCAGGATTGGCAGATTTGGATAGTTTATACCCCGAAGATCGCATCAAGCCAGAAGAAGATTCTGGACCAATGCCTTTGCCAGGACTACCGCCTCTGCCAATGCCAAACGCAGATGGAACATTGCCAGATTTGACATTACCTCCATTGGATATGCCATTATTGGTGGTTGAAGAGTCTGCTAGCAAGCCAAAACGCAAGATAAAAGGTCTGAAGAAAATGCTATTGTTGGTAGCGCTATTAGCAGGTGCTGGTGGCTATTGGTATTATCAAACGATTATGATGAACTCACCGCTGTTTTGACCTCAGTTAAGGAACTCTTTTGTCCATTACAGTTTTCCATAGCGGTGGAATAACGGCTAACCAAAAGCACACATAGTAACCAAAGGGTAGTTGTGGAGATCCTTCCTGAGCGCGCAGATTCCACATTGGATCACTGGCTTTTAGATGATGTGCGGGATGTAGAGGCAACTCCAACAGAGTCCACCGAGACCATAGTTTTCTGCTCTCCCAAGAATGCGCAACCGTTTGTTTTTCTCCAACCACTGCGCGAAGACCATAGTGTTGTAAATAATTGACAAACTCTAGTAAAATTATTGCAACTGTAGCAGAAAGCAAGAACGCCAATACCGCATCAAGACCAAGTCCGTAGTAAAGTCCTATGACAAAGGAAATTTGAATCATTAAACCATGCAATATTGGATTTTTCATTCCTTTACGCCCCTTATTCGAATGAGTTTTCCATGCCGCAATAAACTGAAGGGGAATCGTTTTGATAATTTGAGTCCACAACCCTCTGCCTTTAGGTGAAGAAGCAGGGTCTAATTCTGTCGCATAATTACGGTGATGCCCATGATTATGTTCGGTTGTAAAATGCATATACATCACCCACAACAAATTGAGCCGCCCCATTCGCCAAATCATCGACCCCTTTCTTCGATGCCCCTGCTCATGTGCATTGATAATCGCTGAAATACCGCTAACAAGTCCAACCGATATTGCACCTACAATTGTTGTATCGATAAATCCATCTAATTGCGCTCGGTACATTAGGGCGGATAATGCCGAAACCGCGGCAATACTATGGCCGAAAAGTAAGATATTCCATGGCATAGAAGAGGTTTCACTCTTTCGACTCGGCATGCCTTCGGGAGATAACAGGTCCAAGATAGGGCCAATAACCAACCCCCAAATTATTCCACTTGCAGACCACCATCCGCCTTGTAATAATCCAGCGATTGTTACAATAGGTAATATGAATCCGAGCAGATGAGGTTTCCAACTTTCAATCCGCTCCTCCATGAACCAACCAAGCGAGCATTTGTATTCAACATGAAGGTTGAAATGGTATCAAAACTTTCCTTGTTGAGAATAAACCAATGTTACATCATCGTAAATTTGTGTACCAGGCGGCCCCTGAGTAACCCGCTTAATTTTAACTCCCGAATCGCTGAGAATTGAGGCGTCTCCCCGTTGAATTTTTTTATTTATCGAGCGGTGAGACCTTATCGCCCACCAAATAACGGCCAATGGCATCGCTAATGAGAGTATAATCAGAACAAAATCTGTAAGATTCATTGGGGCTCAGGTAATTGCAGTATATCCTGACAATTCAACGTTTGCAATTCAGCGGTTTAGTAATGCTTGCCAAGAAACCTCAGCATATTTTGCCGCTTGTTGTGACGGGTTATCTGCAGTGTGGATACCTGAGCCGACGATAATACAGTCTGAGCCAGCATTGACTGCTTGCGCAGGATCACCATAGCGCTGCCCCATATCACCATCACCAACGGCAAGGTTAACACCCGGAGTCCAGATCATTTTTGCCTCACCAACAGTATTGCGTAACTCCCGCAACTCATCTGGCCTAGAGCCATTGCCAATGAAACCGAATACTCCATCATGTGCTTTTCCTTTTTCAACCACTTGAGCGGTATATTGGGGATTTAGTAAATTGCCCCGAGAAGACATTTGCGCTAATAACAAGACTCCGCCTTGTCTATTGACATCAGCCCATCCAGCTTGAAGTCCATCAACGATATCAGGTCCAGAGATTAGATGGGCGGTGACCAAATCAGACCAAGAACGGATATCATAAACACCGGCCATTTGATTCCGAGATATTTTTCCAATATCAGCGAACTTTCTATCTTCAAAAATTATCAAGTCAGCTGCTTCTGCCTTTGCACAGAATGCCGCCCAAGAATCAGCAGTCCAATCATCCACCAAGTCAACATGAGTTTTCAATGCTGCAATATACTGGCCGACTTCATCAATCAATTGATTGAGACCAGCCATGGTTGACCTATCGGCTGCCAAACAAACCAAACTTTGCTTGCGGCAAGCCACTTCCATGTAACGTCTAGCCATTGGCAAAGTATTCTCTTGCCATCGCCTTCCCCACACTTGTGGCGCGTCCATGATACAGGCCAGCGGCTCTTTGTCCTCAATCCTTGCGGCCAATAGAGTCGATTGAATCTACAAGAGTTTGTTGGTAATCAGTAAAAACAAAATCAAGCTCCTGTTCAACATTGCCAACATCATATCCGATTCGCACACCCAGGTTTCCTCGTAATTGTCTAATGGAAAGTTTGGGGTGGAAAACGGTCATCAAGTAAGCAATAACCGAAGGTAATTTTCTAGTGGCCCATTTCCTCTCTGGTTTTAATTTGCATAACTCCGCGCCGATCTCATGCATCCACATACCTCGCTTATGGATGAGATATCGTTCACCATCTTGGCCATTAGTCAGTGCGTTGACATGGGCTTTTGCAACATCTCTAACATCAACAAAATTGACATTAATTTTCAAAACGAACGGTGGACCGGAATAAAAATGTTGCAGATAAGACATCGAACCCATCTTATGTCTTGCAGACAATATTGGACCGAAAACAATAGAGGGGTGGATGGTTATTAGTCTCGGCTTTGATTTTTTATCTTGACCTTCCACCCATTGACGCATGACTTTTTCCGCACCAGCTTTAGCAAGACCATATGGATTGGATTTTACCGTTGCATCATCACACCAATCTGCAGCAGAAAAGATTGTTCCGTTTTCATGTGATGTATTTCTAATGGCAGCAACCGAAGAAGTGTGAATAATTCTTTCAACAACGCCCGCTTGCTGTAATGCTTTCACTAAATTGCTAGTTCCTTCAATACTAGGGTCTACAATATCTTTCTGAGCGTCACTTGCTCCAACCGGGAGTGAAGCTGCACAATGAATCACATCTTTACAATCAGAAACTGCACTGCGAACACTAGCAAAATCGAGTAGATCCATTGCAACGATTTGAAGCGATGCGCCGTTTGCAACTGGAAGTGAATTAAGAAATATAGCATTTTTTGGGTTGCGAACAGTGGCGCGAACTTGTGCTCCGGACTGCAATAATTGCGCTACTACGTGGCTGCCGATGAAACCAGCAGCCCCTGTTACTAATACGGGCATGTAACGCCTTTCCATCAATAGTTCAATAATTTACAGGTTGAAATTATTAGCATCACATTGATGAAAGCCGCATTGCAGGGCAAAGCGATGCGCATAGCCTACCTGCTAGTCTCGCTAGTCCTATTGGGGCCGATGGCAGGGTGTTTTGGTGGAGACTTATCCGGTGCCATTGATGATGATAAAGAGGAGATGTATCCGCCGATTTGGCAACGTCACAATCTTGATTGGAATTGGACTGACAGTTATTCTTACGTTCTTCAACCAGGGCCCCATTATGCCTTAGAAGTTCAAGAGGCAACCTTCGAAGTGGATACTTCACAGGTTTGGGAAACTGGACCTTCAACCTCAAATATACATCTTTCATATTGGTTGCCATCTAATACAGAAATCGGCGACCAAGTTCCAGTGATAGCAGTAATCAGTCCATATTTTTCATTCGGCCAACAAGGTTCAGAGTCTGGGGCAACCAATGTAGTAGGTTCAGGACGGGGCGAATTTATTTACGATAATTTCATTCCACATGGATATGCATTTGCCCAAGTTTCTGTGTTTGGAACCGAGGAATCAAGCGGGTGTTTTGATTATCGTGGAGAAGGTGAAGGATGGGGAATTCATCAAGCAGTGGAATGGCTGGGAACTCAAAATTGGTCTAATGGAAAAGTGGGCCTATATGGTAAATCATACGAGGGTGCAACTCAATGGGAAGCCGCAGTACATGGTAGCGATTACCTTGCGACAATAGTTCCAATTTCAGGAACAACCGGATTACATCCATTGCTTTACAAAAACGGTAGCGCAGAAGCCCGAAGTCAAGTAATGCATATGAACTATTTTTCAAGCACTGTCGACTATAACGCCGAGGATTTAGACAACATATGTCCCGATATTGTAGAGGGATTCTTTGCAGGGCCAGTCACCTACGGAATGGGAGAACTAGACCCGTATATGTCAAATTATTATGAGGAAAGAGAACATATTTCAAAGGCGCTAAACAACTACCAAGGTAGCGTTTATTGGGTCCAGGGGATGCAAGATTGGAATGTAGATCCACACCAAGTATTTCCCTGGTATCAGCAATTTAGAGATCAAGGGTTTGAAGTCAGAGGGATGCTTGGTCAATGGGAGCATAATTATCCAGATCAATGGAGTAAACATAACGCCCAAGATTCCGGCTATGGTGGTGAAGCGATTGACAATATGACACGTTGGGATTGGGCTCAAGATTTGTTTGAATGGTTTGAATACTATCTCAAAGGAGTAGGGCCAAAACCCGATTTAACAGCCCAAATACAGCGAAACGATGGCCAATGGCGCATTGAAGCAACATGGCCGCCATTAGATGCACAATGGACAACACTAGATTTATCTGAATGTAGCCAAACTGGAACAAGAGTAGGTGGCACCTCGGTTATTGGAGGTGGGCTATCTACTGTGACCATGGAATGTGGGGCATTAGATGGGCAATTAGATACGCTAATTTCAGGATTACTAACCTTGCACTTAGATGTGACAGCAGCAATGGATGGAGGGCAAATTTTTGTCGAAATGCAGGATGCTGAAAGCGGATTAAGAATTGGCCATGCCACTATGGACATTCGCTATTATCAAGGTGGAAGTGAGCCAACAACTGTCTTGCCAATGCAGTCTTTAACGATGCTAATGGAATTCCAAGCGATAGATGCAATATTGCCAGCAGGACATGGAATAAGGTTGGTAATGACTGAAACCGGAGAAGATTATCTCGCTCCCGCCTGTGGAGTTTCATGCCCAATCACCGTTAACGGAGGGGCCTTTTCAATTCCACAGTTATCACGTGATGATAGTAATGCTCTCATCACACCACAAAGCGAAGAAGCAGCGAATAATCAATAATTCAATCTCCACGGACTTATTCTACTAAATTGAATAGGGGGATGAGAAAGGTTCTGAAGTTTGAAGAAGAATTGTCACTATTGTGAAATATCTCTCAAAGCTCTAACCATATCAATTCTTGAAACCAACCCGACCAACCTACCATTTTTGGTTACCAATAATGCTTCTTCATTAGTTAACAATTCACGTGCTTCAGAAATAGAAACATCATAATTGACTACAACTGCATTTGCCTGCATCACACTTTGAACCGACCCCATAGTTTGCGCTCCATGAGTCAACAAACTGGCTTCTGAAACCAGTCCGATAGGGGAGCCACTACCCGATATTACTGGTAACTGTGAAACATTACTGCCAATCATTTTGTCAATAGCACTTTGAATGGTATCACCAGCAAATAAGGTTATCAAATCTTCAACCATGATGTCGTTAACAACATGTGGTTGGCCAGGAAATTGCAATCGATTCAAAGCACTCACTATTTTTTTCAGAGTCGAAGCGCGAGGATCTACACTTTCATTCTCAACCTTGGCGATGACAGATTGAGCAATACCAGATAATTGCGATAATTCAGTTTGGGTCAACCCTAATGATTTTCGACAGCGCTTCAGATGCTTGCCGGTAGGAATCTCCATGAGTGATGGCAAATAGTCGAAGCAAATTAGTTCACCGCAATTTCGGTGAAGAAATTACACTGCAAATAATTACAACTTTCAAAATTAATCAATTGAAAATAGATGGACATTTTTTCTTATCATTTGCATAAGTATTCAAACATAAAATAACTCATATTATGCGCAAACGATTTACTTTAAGTGAAAAACATATGTATTTATGTCAACAATTTTGAGCAAAAATGAGCGTATGTTTGATATACCGTCTAGCCAACCAACCGTTTGATACCTATGATAGATAAAGCAAAACTGGAATATATTTGGCTCGACGGATACAGCCCGACACAAAACATGCGTAGCAAAACTTTGGTACGTGCTGATTTCGAAGGAACTCTTGAAGAATGCCCTATGTGGAATTTCGATGGTTCCTCAACAAGACAAGCAGAAGGCAATTCATCCGACTGCCTACTAAAGCCGGTAGCAATTTATCCAGACCCACAACGATTCAGCGGTTTTCTTGTAATGTGTGAAGTTATGAATGCAGACGGAACTCCACATGCAAGTAATGGCAGAGCAACAATCGAAGATGATGATGAAGATTTTTGGTTTGGATTTGAGCAAGAATACTTCCTCATGGATGCAGAAACGCAACTACCTCTCGGCTTTCCAATGGGCGGTTATCCAGGGCCACAAGGAATGTAC
Organism: Methanobacteriota archaeon; assembly: GCA_009937205.1. GTDB lineage: Archaea > Thermoplasmatota > Poseidoniia > Poseidoniales > Poseidoniaceae > MGIIa-L1. The sequence goes on from JAACCR010000066.1 coordinate 7,204, forward strand.
TACTGTTCAGTTGGTGGCAAAAATACGCACGGCAGATCTTTGGTAGAAGAGCACGCAGACCTATGCCTTGATGCAGGAATCAACTTTGAGGGAATTAACCAAGAAGTTGCCTGTGGTCAGTGGGAATTCCAAATATTTGCAAAGGGTGCTAAGAAAGCTGGAGATGAACTCTGGGTTGCTCGGTATCTTCTTGACAGATTAACAGAAAGTTATGGCTGTTATATTGAATATCATCCAAAGCCGGTTAAGGGCGATTGGAACGGTTCTGGAATGCATGCTAACTTTTCAGATGGAAAAATGCGTGATGAAGGAGGAGAAGCCCTATTCACGAAAATATGCGAAGAATTCGGCAAGAATGTTAAGAAGCACATGGATGTTTA
>JAACCR010000067.1 GCA_009937205.1 Methanobacteriota archaeon
AAACTCCGACACCAATGATGTATTGGATAACATCACCGTTGAAGTTGAATGAAACGATATTTTGTAGATTTTGCAATGGGTTTTACGTGGGTCGATACAGACGCTACCGATGTAAACAGTCACGAAGCAAAAATCAAAAAGCTTGCGTTTTTGCCTTCCTCTGCTTCAAAGTACCAATCATTTTGACTGAATAATAGAGCATTACAACAAGAACAATCATTACGATTATTGGAGACAATAATGCAAGTATGGTTAGAACAACTGCCGCAATCGCTTCAAAGATTGCAATTAGCGGATTTGCTAGCCCACCAGTAGTTCCAGTAGACGCAGCTCTAGTGGCAACAGTTCCTATTTGCACAGTGCCTGCAGCACCACCTCCAGCGATTAAAGCAACAGACCATTGTAACATCGGATCAAAATCACCGAGCATGGATGCGGATACAAAAACGCCAGCAAGTGCTGCTGTTGGAGTGGCAACAACATCAAGTAAATTATCAATCCATGGAATAAAGTAACCACCGATTTCAAATGCAACTGCTGCAGATAAAATGGCAAAAGCACTCCAACTGTCTAACATTGCAAATTGACCATCCAAATCCATCCAATCAAGGTTAGCAGCAAGACTCATCATCGCTGGTGGTAAAAAAATACGGAATCCACAGGCAGCAGACAAACCAATTCCAACACTAACCGCAGAAATCAAAGACAAAAAGTCCATCTCAATCCTCGTCCTCGTAGAGAACAGGGTCTCCTGAACCACCAGGGCTAGGAGGGCGAGGGCCATCAACATCGATTCCCTCTTCGATTACAGTTTCATCAACACCAAGTTCAACGCGTCCACCTTTTGCAAGATGTACCATATCATCGGTTTCAGGAGTTGATAGTGTTCTTTCAACATTCGGTGAATTAGCATATGCATCTCTCTTAGCATCACGTGCATCTTGTTCACGAACAAGTGATAGGGAGTCCGCGAAAACGCGCCCAACAACTTCTCTAGTACGTTCACCCCGCTTAGCGGAATCAAGTTCAGACATCATAGCCTCGTTCTGCGTTTCTAATTCTCTGAATTCCGCAGTTCGGTCACCAAGTGCAGACTCAAAGTCCGCAATCGTCAAAGTCATCTGTTGGATTCTCTCGTCTCTATCAAAGACATCACTATGTAGGCGACGCTCTCGTCTCCTTAGAGATTCATATTCTCGATTTCTTTCCAATAACCTTCTCTTCAATTCCTCAATTTGCTCAACTAAATAATCGTGTTCAGCAGAAACCGAACGAGGTCCTTGCATTACTCTCTCGAGTTGTTCTTCTAATTCAGCCAACCTTGAATCTCTAGCATCAAGTAATCCGCGCAAGCGATCTGCGATATCTCGTAGACGCTGACGTTCTTCTTCTAGAGCCGTGTTTGCAGCAGTCTCTACTCCATATTTTCCAGCCATATCATCAAGTTGTGATTTCAATGAACGAACTTCGTCCGCAGTAACTGAAGTCAAGCCGGCCTCAGCGGCTCTTTCCAAAGCTTCAACCATTTGAGAAATACGCCCTTCCATTTCACCAATCACTTCGTCTTGCTCATTCGACAAGTTTCGTAATTGGCTAACTTCCGTCTCCATAGATTCTCTTTCCTTCTGTGAAAGTGAAGATTGCTGACTTGCTAATTCCGCCTGGGTATCGGCGAGTACTCGTGATAGGTGAACGTTCTTTGCTTCAAATTCCTGAAGAGAAGACTCCGCTTCATTTAGTCGCGCAACTTCCGGAGCAACCAAATCTTCCCTTTCCGCCAAATCAAGTTCTAAAACCCTAATTCTTTGCTTTACAGAAACCAACTCATCATTACGTCCAGCTAGTTCTTGCCAAGCGATGAGAACCTCTTCCACCAATTGGTCTTGAGGGTAGCCGCGAAGCATCCCTTCGAGCACCGCTCGTTCATCTCCTGAAGCATCACTAATTCGTCCGATGCCACCCGCTGTTGAAGTTCCTAGCGTCATACAATGGGCAATCGCCGCTCAACCACTCTTGAACTTTGCCAATAGAAACAGGCCTTAGGAGGGGAGTTTGATACCCCTTGGAACCTATTCAACCTATCAAATTTAGTTGATTGAGGTGAACATTTCATCAGGCATTTGCTGAGCCAGTGCTAAAGCACCAGTAGCAACCTTGTCAATTGGTTCTTCAACACACCAGACATTTACATCACCGATATCGGAGATTTCGTCAGCAACACGAGCTGCTAATCCTTCGATTAGAGAGCCGCCACCAGAGATGATGACATTGTTACGAAGAACTGGTTGATATTCAGGGTCTGCACCAGCAACGATTTGCTTGATACCGTTTCCAATCTTTGGAATAATTGATTCACATGCTTCTTGAACTAGGTCTCCAATGTCTACAACTTGCTTCTTACCTTCAACTGAAAGTTCAACAATTGCTTCACGAGTGTCTCCACCTACATAGGAAACTTCCTCTTTCCAACGGCGAACCATATCCTTGGTTACTTGAGCGCCAGTGTACTTCTTTCGGATCAAGTCCATTAGTGCCTCATCCAACCAATCTCCAGCCTCTTGAAGAGTAATTTGGTCTTCTTCGGTTGGGAATGTTCCGTAAATACGTGCGATGTCAGTTGTTCCAGCGCCAATATCTACTACGATTGAACTAGCGATTTCTTCAATTCCGAATGCTGTAGCGAATGGCTCAGTAACTACCATTATGGCATTTACTTGTCCACGAAGTGTCGCAACTAGGTTGGACTTGTCAGTGAATGAAACGTGAGATGGTGAGCAAATTACTCCGAAAACCTCATCGAATTCTTCTGGATCTACAGTTTCCAATAGGTGGGAAACAAACGCCTTTGCAGCAGCAAGGTTTGCATCATCATCTTGAGCAACTCCAGCAGCCATTGGGCGGTATATATTACAGGCCAACTTGTTTTTCAAAGCATCATTACCGAAAAGAACATCTCGCCCGAGAAAGTTACGAGCAATAGGGTCTTTCGGTCGTCCAACAACAGTTTCAATTGTATGGCTTGCACCAGCACTTGACGCGATTGTTGATTGATATGTTCCCAAATCGATTCCTACGTAGAGTCTTTCTCCCATTTTATTCACCTTCCGCGTTGCGGACAAACCGCCGAGGATGCCACTACCCTTCAAGGTTCACCTTCGCTAAAAAGGGGTGATATCAGCATAAGTAAGCAAAAAAAGCCCCTCAGTGCACCGAAAAGAAAAACTATTCCCCATCACTTTCAACAGGAACCAGTTCTTTCTCAGTTATATCGGAAAAGGCCCTATTAAAATCTTCGCGAAGAAATTTCTTAGCGACCAATAACGCGCCAACTAAACCCCCAATCAATCCTATAATTGCTAACATTAGAACTCTCTTTTGTTTGGCAATTTCTTCTTTATTTAAAATCAAAGAGCTGTCATCACCCACTGAGGAGTTATCCCACGATGAAGTGAATACATTTTGACTGCTTATTGTTATTAGTTCATTATTCGCCTCTGGAGATTGATTTGAACTCTGTACAAAGAACTCTAGGTGCAATTGTTGTCCATTAATGTCGTAGGAAGGGAGATCGGTTGGAATTACCCAGATACAAAAGAATTCATTTGAATCGTCCCCCCTCATCCCCGGAACACATCGAACTAATTCCGAAGAACTGTCATTCGAATCATTATGTGTTATCATTATTTTAACTCCGGTTGTCAATTGGTCGCCATCACCGTCTTCTGCTAGCCATCGCACCAACATCACATCTTCCCAAACACTACCATTTTCTAATTCTGAGATGATAGTAATTTGCGGGGTATCATCTATTGGTCTGCAGCCATTTTCCATTATAGGCCAGCTACTGTTGAGTATTTCTGTATAGCAGAGATCTACATTATCCTTTACAGAATCCGCATCCGAATCATCAATACACCCATCCGAATCCAAATCGAAACCACTTGCATCCTCATCTCCACACAAGTCAATATCGTCAGTTATTGTGTCTCCGTCCGAATCATCAATACACCCGTCCGAATCCAAATCGAAACCACTTGCATTTTCAATTGGGCAGAGATCTAGTACATTTTCAATACCATCACCATCACTATCTACCCACCCGTCGTAATCTCTCTGTACTCCTTTGGCAGCGATAGAAAAACCATTTTCATCCCCATCAATACCGACGGTTCCCGGTGAGTTTCCAGGCGAGATATAGCGGGCACGAACTTCAATTTCGACCCATTCAATTTCACTTAAGTCAACAGCATCCAAATGAATTTTCACAGTGGTTTCATTGCTTGATGGAAATGAATTGTTATTTGAGTAATTAACAACGCTTTCGTAAAACAAGGTATTAGCGCCATCAAGATTTGTTTTACCCGAGATAGCGACTTGCCCATTTGAGAGACGTACGACTAGCAACATGTCATCGACCAGATAAGGTTCCGGCGATGCAGGGAATGCCATTGTAACATCCAATGGTTGACCTTGCTCAATTGAAAGCCGCGTTGTCCAAACTTCTCCACTTGAGAGGAACGGACCTACGGCCCCGCTTCCATTCCAGGGATTATTAGCTAAATTTTCCAACGGGGTAAGATTTCCATTTCTTTGTGATAATAACTGCATAGGTTGTAATTGTTCTAAACGATAGGAATCGTGGATCCAAACATCACTAGCCGGAGAAACATTGCCCGCGGAAATCATATTTTCTAATTGTTCAAAATCAACTAACTGGGATAAATTTAGACGACCAAACCCATCATATGGATTTCTCAAATCCTCTCCTCCATTTCCGGCGTTTCTTTCATCCAATGGCAAAGGAGTACTTGCAATCGCCATCAACGCCCGTAGCATCGGCCCAGAGGGAGTGAACCCATCACCCAGCATCAAATTGGAAGAAGCATTTAGAGAACTATTGACCCATTCAGGGCGTAATTGGTCGATAGAAATGTCATTGGCGTTTTCCAGTGAACCACGAATCCACCCCTGTTCAACCATTTGTTGTATTATGGCAGCAGTACTTGCTGCCATCGGAGTAGCCATACTTGTGCCGCTTGATGAGCGTAAATCATCATTGTAAGAATTATCAATGCCGTCAGCCTTTGCCGATAGAATTGATGTTCCGGTTGCGAGTGCGAAAATACCAGTTGTATCCACTTGCAATGGGCCATGAGCATTTGATGCCCAACGTTGCGATTGATCATTTTTAATTGAAGCCCCAATAGCAGCAACGTTTCTAGCATTGGCAGGCTCTAAGACTTCACCACCACTATTGCCCGGGGCGATAAATGCAAGCGACCAAGGAAATTCCCTACCCCATGCGTCAAAATCAGCTGAACGAGCAGTATATTCAGCAGAATCATCCCCCCACGAATCTGAATGAATCACCGCGCCATTAGTGGCCGCCTCATACAATAACAAATCTACATCTGGAACGACCCACCCCTCACTTGATACAATATCTTGGAAGACTAGAGAACTACCATGGGAAAGCGAAGAGCCTGTAGTTGGGAGAGTCCCGTTTCTATAATCATAGACATCAAAGCAAGACAAAGTGCCAGCGACATGAGTTCCGTGCCGGTAATCACTATGCCCCTGAGTATCTCCCGAATCTATTGTCTCATTGAGCAATAGTAGTTTGCGATGGTAGAGGCCGGCAGGAGCCTCAGCATCACTTCCATTTTCACCTTCGGAGCCGAACTGTGAAATCGCAGTTGCATTTCTAAAACAAGAATGATCGGCATCGAGGCCAGAATCAGCAACCCCAACAACGACGCCACTTCCATTCAACCCCAAATCCCAAGCAGGGTTTTCAGAGAGACCTCCATTTTGGTGAATAGATGCAGATTGTGTGTTTCGGGCAAACGTTTCCAATAAAGGCTCAGCCCAAAGTAAACCATCAACCGCCAGTAATTGGGAAAAGAATTGCGGGTCATCGTACGCCCATTTTACAATCATAACCTGAGGAACCGGACTTGATAAGAGTAATTCTTCACCACCCATTTCGATTGAAAACAATGCCAATTGTTGAGATAACTGCTTTGCAGCCACATCGGGTAATCTCGGTTCAAAGACCAAGCGAAGCATGGTACCAGTAGAAGGCTGCAAGCCATCTAAACCAGTTTTGAATTGTGCTTGCTTTGCTTCATTAGTTTCAATATTCAAATCTAAATTAATATCTTCGCCGCTACTCCAAACCAATAGTGTTGTTGGGGAAATAATTCTCAAAGGGGTAAGTCCATTATTTTTCACCACATTCCAATTGTCCTGAGTCCAATACCCCTCATTAAGAACAATCTCAATTTCTTGCCCTTCACCCATGGCGATAGGAAAGCCTGTGTTATCGGTTAGAAAGGCAGTGGAAAGCGGCATCAGCAATATCAGCAATAGTATAATCGCTGGCCGCATAAACCTTGTCAAAACCTCAAACCATGTCAATCCCACGCCCATTTTCAATCATTTAGTCGCGCCATAGCGCTTAAGACGGGATTGCGAGTCGCCCCATTTGATGAAGGCCTATCGAATTTCAGGAATCGCCCCTTTCGGACGCATGCGCCAAGGATTCTCAATTGATATAGCAGCAAACGATGAAGCTGATGCTGAACATCGAGCGTATTCAATTATGGGTTCACGCCACAAAGCAAATCGCCGTTCAATTACTATTGACTCAGTCGCAGAAATTGATCCAAGAACCTCAAAGGAAGCACGTGTTTTAGACCACTTCCGCGAGCAAATTGCAGCGGCTGGCGGACCAATCGCATCTGAAGAAGAGTGAGGTTGTCCGGCCGCGCCGGTTTTTCAACCCCGGCGGTCTACGAGGGGATGAGCGAAGATGGCAACGAGGGAAGAATTGCAAAATTTAGCTCGCATCGTTGAGGTAACTAAGGCTAGTTTTGACGAAGTAGAAAAGCAGATCGGCAAAGTCGAAGAAGTCATTAAAGACCATACTATCACTCTAGCAACACTCACTGAATTAGTACAAGTTGGAACCAAGGGAAGTGCCGGGGCTCATTTTTCAATTGGCTCAGGAGTAACACTTCCATACAAACACGAAGGGCAACAAGAAGGCTTAGCGATGATTGATTTGGGCAGCGGTATCTTCGGAGAAAAACCGTGGAGCCAAGCAATTGAAATTACCCAACAACGCAAAGACGACATCATTCAATTGCGTAACGATTTACAGGTTCAAGCCCAAGCTCTAGAAGTGAAAATCGGAGAGGCGGCAGAGCAATTTAATGAGGTGGCGATGGCCATTAAATCGCAGCCGAGTGAAAACAAATTACCTGTTAAAGCTTCTAATGCCTTGGTGCCAACAACAGAACAGGATGTAGAGGAACAACAATCCGAACAAGTAACTCGCCGCAGTGGAAAACGCGGCGGTGGAATGTTTGGCAATGAATTGACACTAGATGACTGAGGTATTTGCATGGGATTATTTGATAGATTCAGAAAAGTAGCTGAGGTTACTGATACAGAGGCATTATCCGCCGCTGTAGAATCAGATGAAGCCCAGCAAGCACTACAAAATGCACAACAAACTCAAACACCCCAGCCGGAACCGGTTGAAGAAGTAATAAATCAACAAGATGATGACTGGGACGACCTTGATGAAGAAGTTGTTAGTGAAACAAAAGATGAGGAAGATGACTGGGACGATTTTGACGAAGAAGAAGAAATTGCTCTACCAGTTGAATTGACCAAGGTTCAAAGGAAATTACTTGAGCGAGAAAAAAAGGTTGCAGCAAAAGCCGAAAAAGCCCGACAAAAGCAAATCAAGAAGCGCGGTGGAGTTGAACAAGCACGCCCACAGGGTTCACGCGTTGATTTGTCTATGATGAGAACTACGACTGGAAGAAAACTGGTCAGTGTTGAATCAGCACCAAAAGGCTCTTCTAAATCAGCAATTATCGAAACAGAATTCGGTGGTAAAGTCGAAGTTGAACTCGGTGGCGGTGTAGTTGAGCAAGGTGGTAGAGTGATCAAATCAGGAGATGGCCTTGATACCCTACTAGAGGAATTAGAATGGGTACTGCTAGAGTCTGATATTTCATCGGATGCAGTTACAGCGGTAATAGATGCTTTGCGCAACACATTGGTAGGGGCGAGATTACGCAAAGGAGCAGACCTTTCCAAAGTCCTCGAAGCATCTCTTAAACGCGCCCTAAACAATTTACTTTCAGCTGGCTATTGGGATTTCGATGCCACAGTCCAATCCTATGTAGACAAGGGAGATTTACCAGTCGTCATAATGATGGCTGGGGTAAATGGAACCGGAAAAACAACTACGGCGGCAAAGATTGCTCACAGATTACAATCACGTGGACTATCTGTTATTGCAGCAGCAGGGGACACCTTTAGAGCAGGTGCAATCCAACAATTAGAATCACATTGCGAAACCCTTGGAATTCGTTGTATCTCAAGCCAACGCGGCGGCGATGCTGCTGCGGTGATTAGAGACGCCATAGACTCTGCAAAGGCAAAAAACATCGATGTCGTACTGGTTGATACAGCAGGAAGAATGCACAATAAAACAAATTTAATGAAAGAATTGAATAAAGTTAGGAGAATTGCAAACCCTCACTTGACTCTATTCGTAGGCGATGCTTTGGCAGGTAATGATGCAGTCGATCAAGCCAAGATGTTCCAAGAAATAATGAAGTTTGATGGCGCAGTATTAACAAAAATGGATACCGATGCCAAAGGTGGAGCAGGACTTTCTATCGCCTTCGCAACAGGACGACCAATCGTTTTCGCGGGCACTGGACAAGGTTATGATGACCTATTACAATTTGAACCAAAATGGCTTCTCGACCAGTTATTTGAATGAACAATTGAATCCGCAAAAGCGATGAGGACAAAAACCTCCTATGCAAAGGAGTAATCATGGCGGAGATATTTCACGACGACGAAACGGCTCGATTTTTTCAATTAGT
>JAACCR010000068.1 GCA_009937205.1 Methanobacteriota archaeon
CCTTCATCTGCAACTTGGATCAGCCCCACTATCGGTTGGGCTAGCAATGCATCATTCCCAGTTTCAAAATCTGTTATGGCTCCAATGTATATCGATGCCGATGTACCTACAGGAGCACGGCTTGATTGGAGCGTATTGGATGATAATGGGCTCGAAATTGATGGAATGAGTGGTTCAGGCGCAGTGATTCCTCTACAATTTATTGATTTTGAAAATATTAACGAAATAAGAATTAAGTTTGAATTTAATGAATCAAATGCTGGATTGATTCCAAGAATTTTCGCACTTTCATTTGATGGTGCATACAAAGACACATTACAACCACTTCAAACAGGGGTTGTTTGGACCAATAACGGAGCACTCTATACGAGTAGTGCAACACAATTCTCAGGTAATGAATCTGCCAATATCACCTCTCCTTGGTATTATGCTGACTTTGCATCTGAAAGTGTAGTAGTAGATGGCCAGAGTACAAATGCACAAGCACAAATACGATTTGATAGAGATGATAACTGGACTAACATTTCTTTACCATACACCTATAATTTGGATGAGACACTATATGGATTACAATTACAATTCGTAGCCCTGGCTCCTGCCGATGGCAATATGAGTAATTTCACATCTTGGCAAGTTGATGAAATTGAACTTAGATTTAGTGGCGGCTCTTACCCAGCCCAACCTGCAATCGATTTCTCAGGTGATGAACTCCTTGAATGGGGTGGCAGTGATGATAGGGTCGGCTCTTGGGGTTGGCAAGACCGATTCGCTAATGGCGAGAAACAGGTAGAAGTTATAGCAGGTATCTCAGGGTATGCTACAACAAAAGCTTGGATTCCAAAGGATGATTTACAATCACTTTCGTTCTCAGTATTAGCACAAGGTGGGACATTTAACACAGTCAACATCGTTGTTGGAAGTACCACTGTTACTACCTATACATTTTCCGATACCACCAATGCACAAATACAATTAGGTCTTTTAGAATTGGATGACCTCAAATTAGAATTAGCAGCATCTACCTCAGCAGTTGCCGCATTAGGTACATTCTTTGTAGAAGTTGAATTAGAAATCCTGGGCTCTGGTAATATCACTTATGGTGGATTGAGTGCACCGTATCAGGCATCAATGACATTGGATGCTGGTCCACAATCAGCATTCGTTTTAGCAATTAATTCCGCCCGAAGAGGATTGGTTCCGAGTCAAGGGATTCACCATATTCCTGTCCCATTCATCGCATCATCCGCAGGTGACTTGAAAATTGAATTGGTATCAATGAACTCCTCATCAGAGGTTGTTCTTATTGATACTAGCATGGAAGATGAACCATTGACACTGACTCCAAGTCAGCAATGGATGACTATGCACGGATCATATCAAGTGTTTTCTTCAACCGCTAATATGGTTCGTTTTGATGTTTTTGGTTCTGAAAATGAAGCAACTTGGCTGCTACCACTGAATGGAGGAGAACCGATTGGACAAGGAGATTATGACAAGGTCGAGTTACACCCAACCAATGCTCTACAATCAACTGTTAATGGCACTGATGTTGATTTCAGTATTACTTTTAGACTTGAACCGGATTGGGAAGATGAAGATTTATTGACTGTTTCCTCAAGATTGATTCTCAGTAGTAATACAATCTCAATTCCAGCATCCTACTATTGGGGTGGACTTGGCTACCAAGGATTTGAAAACGACTTAGAAATACATTCATTCAGTGTCTCAACGGCTGAAGGAGAAATCCCACAATCTGTTAATTTCTTACAATCTTCGGATGAGATCGTATTTACAGTTGATATTGGATTTGAAGGCGTTGATAGCAATGCTTCATTTGCCGATGGTGATGCGTTGGTAGAACTTGTCAGAGGAGGACAAGTGATTGCAAATACAACGAGTTTGGACGAGGATATTTGGGTTGTCAACGATACAATTCCTTTCACTCACGGAGATCTAACTTGGACTATCAGAGTAACTCCATTAAGCGGTTCAGGTACAACAACTAATTCCGAGATATCTAGAACGTTCTTTATCGATTCAGTGATACCGAGGGTGCTTGAAACCAATGTTGGTTGGTATGATCATAGAGAACCAAGTACTACCCAAACGATGCATATTCAAATTACTGATCAGCCGGAATTACCGACTAATATCCATGCCAAAGTTTGGCGGCAATGGCTTGAAGATGACAATATGAATGGTTGGCCAGACCCAGGAGAATACTCTTCAATGTCCTTGGAAATACCTTCAAATCTTGGCTCGTTAGTAGGGCAATATACACTGCTATTGGATGATAGCGGTGGCAGTATCGGGCAGAAAGTTGCAGTCTATATCGTAGGCCAAGATACCGCTGGTTACGCAATCAAGGATGCAGGTTCAAATCAAAGTGGTGAGCACTTGTTCATGTATCAATTAGCACCTGATGGCCCTCCATCCATTATGGCTAATGCATTTTCATGGCAAGATGGTCGTCAATCTTGGCTACATCCGGATATGCCATATGTTTTAGAGGTTGATATCAGTGAACCAAACGGTGGTTCTGACCTTGCTACTGTAGAAGTGGCTTTGGCTGGAAATCAAGGTTCCGACCCACTTCTAATAACCTGGGATTTTGAAACTGGAAATTGTACAAGTGCTTCATTGCATATCATTTTAGATGATTGTAAGATGATGGGTGCTAATGGCTATGCTACTCCTTATGAAAAGGACATGACTCTACAAATTGAATTACATTTGGCTTGGACAATGCCTGATTTAGGAGAAACGAGAAGAGAGCCAATAGTCACCGTAGTTGATAGAGCAGGTCAAGAAGCAACTCATAATTTCCCGGAAAACAGATGGAAGTTTTCAGCCGCAATGGAAGTACTTGAAGAATCAGTAAATCTACATCTCTCCTCTGGTACATTGCTTGGCGATGGAGCGAGATTAGGGCCGAATAGTGATATGGAGATTTCAGGAGGCGTAGTTTTCTCAGAAACAGGAACAATACCAGACTTCGACTGTGCCATTGATATTTTGTTTGATGGTGAAAGCAAATCAACTTTAGCACAACAAGGTATTTGGAACATCGCTCTAACCACACCGGGGCTTTCTGGTACAATTCCACTAACCTGGTCTGTTGGCTGTATGCCTGAACAAGGAATTGATGCTACTGACAAAGGGACTTCTGTGCGCTGGATTGTAGTTGATGGAGAAGGACCTATTCCAGTTGAGATTCTCTCACCGAGAATGGATGCAATACTTGATTCGGAACAACATGAGATTCGAATTGTTGTTTCTGAAGAAGGCGGTATCGATATTGAATCATTACAATTGATTTGGTGGGTTGAAGATGAAATCACAGGAGACCACCTTAGAGATGGAACTGAGCCAATGCTATTGGTGGGCAATGAGATTGAAGGTCTCAGATTAGAACTCACCTCTTCGTTTGATTTAACAGAAATTACTGATGGTATGTTAGAGGATCGATTGCAGGTTTATGTTCGCATTGATGGAAGAGATTTAGCAGGTAATCAGATACTCGGATTCTCGGGCACTCCTGCGGGAAATCCAGTTGCACAGTGGGGTATGAGATTCTTAGAACCTGAATATCAATTGGAGCCATCATCAGTAACATATTCACGGCTGATGGTTGAAGTCGGTCAAACAACTTCAGTGCTAATTAGTGTCCAAAATATTGGGACTTTGGACGGAACAACAGACGCAGTCATCACCGCTGTTTCCCAAGATGGAACACGCACGACAGTTAGGCGAACCAGCGTTGATGTTCCAAAGGGTGGTATCGGAATCATCAGTCTAGATTGGGGTCCTGAAAACTCAGGATTGCAGTGGATTGAGGTTACGCTTGAAGATGGAGAGACTGCTAACGGCCCATCGATTGACGTTAGGCCAGAGAGAGAGATGACAACCAGTGAGAAAATCTTTGGTGATGTCCATCCTGTTTTGGGTACATTCGTCGGTATTCTATTCCTTTCAATTATTATCACAGGATTGATTTGGGCTAAGAGATTAACCAATAATAAGGGCAGTAGAGAGCATTATGATTGGGATGAATACTCATCCGAATTAGAGGATGATGAAGATGATGAATACGAAGAAGATGAAGTTCAACCAACCCAATCGGCGGCAGTAGCAGCAGTTCAGACCCAAGTTCAGGAAGAAGTAGTTGAAAGTGAATGGGAATTAGGTGCTGATGGTTATTGGTGGTATCATGATAAAGCGACCAATGAATGGTGGTACAAAGACGCAGAAGGCAATATCGTACAATTTTCTTGAGAGGTGATTTACTTTGAGCAATCTTGTCGGATTACTACAACTTGATCCAACTGTTGGAGATTTAGAAGGTAATTCTAAGCGTATAGAAGGATTAGTGTCTCAAGCAAAAATGAACGGAGCCAGCGTCGCAATTACTACAGAATTAGCAATTTGTGGCTATCCACCTCGAGATTTATTATTACAAACTGATTTTATTAACAAATCACAAAAAATTGCTAGTGAACTTGATGTTGATTTACCAGTTCTAGTCGGAACTCCAATAGCTGCAGAAAACGATAGACAATTGCCATTCAATGGTGTTGTTTTAGCAGGTCCAGATGGCGGTAAAACAAGAGGCGAAGGTAGCAGTAGAGTGATTGCAAAAAAACAATTATTACCAACTTACGATGTATTTGATGAAGCTCGTTATTTCAAAGCGGATTCCCGTTCAGGTATTGCACGAACAATCGGTGGAATGGATTTCGGTGTTACTATTTGTGAAGATGCTTGGCAAGCAGCAGGACAAACTCCTTCAGCATATGCAGCAGACCCAATTGAACATCTCGCTGAATGGGGACGACAAGGAGTAGAACTTTCTGCAACAGTCAATCTTAGTGCATCACCATTCCATTCAGATAAAGTCAGTACTAGAGTTCACGTAAGTCGTACGGCAGCAAAGATACTCAGCCATCCATTCCTATTAGCAAATCAAGTAGGTGCTAATGATGATTTATTATTTGACGGGTGCTCCTTGATAGCATGGCCAGACGGGCAAGTAGTAATCGCTCCTGCTTGGCAAGAAGGAGTGCTTGTAGTCGATCTTGACAATCCGCAAAATTGCCATTGGATTGCTTCTGATTCGGAAGATTCAATCAATATTGGTAGTGATAAAATAAAACATCTTTCAAGGGATGAAGATGGGCATGATGATGCTAAGCATTTAGTTGAAGAATTAGCAGATGCAGTAGTCACTGGTTTGTCTGATTATTGTAGAAAATCTGGTATTAATTCAGTGGTGCTGGGATTATCCGGTGGGATTGATTCTGCTGTTGCAGCCTGTGTTGCAGCAGCAGCGGTAGGGCCAGAGAATGTTACTGCAATCGCAATGCCGAGCCGTCATTCCAGCCAACATTCGATCGATGATGCACATTATACGGCGAAGGCATTAGGTCTAAACTTCTCAATTCGTGAAATCGATGATCTTCACAAAGCAGTTGAAAGTAGCATCGGAGATATTTTGATTGCTGGTAATCCAGTTGCAAGCGAAAACTTACAGGCGAGATTACGCGCTATAATTGTCATGGGTCATGCAAATGCCCAGGGCAGTATGGCTATTGCAACCGGTAATAAATCCGAACTAGCACAAGGATACTGCACTCTCTATGGTGATATGGCGGGTGGCTATACTCCTCTAGGAGATCTTTACAAAATGGAGGTCTATGCACTGGCTGAACTGTTTAACTCGCGAGCATTAGAGGATGGAAAAGAAGTTCCTGTTAATGAATCAACTCTAACCAAACCACCTAGTGCAGAATTATCGCCAAATCAAAAAGATGAAGATTCACTACCTGCATATCCAATACTAGATGGAATACTTGAGGCACACATAGAAGATGGCTTAGATAGCCACTCAATAGCACAATTAGGTTTTGAAATAAAAACCGTAATAGAAGTACTAAATCGTTTAGAGAAAAACGAGCATAAGAGGTGGCAAATGTCTCCAGCACCACGAGTTTCAAAACGTGCATTCGGTCAAGGTTGGAGGCATCCTCTAGCCTCAAAACACTCATGGAGAAGTTGAAGAACAATAGATTTCAGCCCAACTTATGGGCGAAGAGATTGTCAACATAGCAGGTTATCGCTTTGTTGATTTACCTGACCGCGATGAGTTACGTAAACCGCTACAAGAGTTGTGTGCAACGCTTGAATTGAAAGGAACAATATTACTTTCAACTGAAGGAATAAATTTCTTCCTAGCAGCGAGTGAACCAAATGTTAGCAAATTCATTAGTGAATTGGAAAAAGATGCGAGATTCGTTGGTATTACTCTGAAGCGATCATATACTGATTATCAACCTTTTAATCGTATGAATGTACGACTCAAGAAGGAAATTATCTCTGTGGGAATGGACGAGATACAGCCTGCCCGTTTCACCGGAGAGGATATTACGCCAACTGAATTCAAGAAATGGTTAGACGAGGAACGGGAGATCGCAGTTATCGATACTAGGAACGGTTACGAATTACGCGTTGGTACCTTTGAGAATGCCATTGATCTCAATCTCAAATCATTTCGTCAATTCCCTCAAGCAGCAGAAGCATTACTAGAAGAGTTGGAGGATATTCCAATCGTAATGTACTGCACAGGAGGAGTTCGCTGTGAAAAGGCAAGTGCGATAATGCTCAATCAAGGATTCAAAAACGTATACCAACTCAAGGGCGGAGTCCTAGGATACTTCGAGGAAGTAGGAGGAGCGCATTGGGTTGGCGATTGTTTCGTTTTTGATCAGAGAGTCTCGGTTAATTCTCAACTTGAAGAAACAGGGTTCGCTCAATGCTTTGCATGCAGAGAACCAATCTCAGAACAAGAGCAGAAATCACCTGAATATGTTGTAGGAGAGTCCTGCCCTTACTGTATAGACCGTAAGTAGTGAATTAACTTCACCAAATCAACCATTCATCTGTTAATTGCAAGTGTGTCCATGCGTATAACTCGTTACCATTTTGACCATCTAATGCTACGAAGATAACCTGGGTATCGGTAACGATCATATTGCCATACTGACCACTATCTGAATTGTTGCCAACCCCTTGATATGGGTCGTATTGCAATTGAATAGTTCCTGATGAATCAAGTGACCATAATGCAAATCCAATGTCGTCAGCTGAGGCGATAAAAACAATATCATCTCCAATTATAGAAATATGCCTAACATCAGAATCAACAACTCCACTGCTCAAATCTGTAGCAACGGTGGTTCCGTCTATTGTTCCATCACTGCTACATAATTCACTACCAAAGGAAGCGGTTACGCAGTCAAAGAAGATATTTCCACCATTGATAACAGCTTCAGTTCTTTCACCAGGTATGACAATCTCAGTCGACAGTGAAGTAGTCATTCCGTTATGGAAATCATAAGACCAAAGCGTCGGATTTACACCAGTTGTTTGTGCATCAAAAATTATCTTAGAAGAAAGTAAATGTAAGCCTAGACCAGTGCCCACATTTGTTGGCCAATTACCAGTAGTAGTATCCATCAATGATGTCAACCAAGTGACGTTTCCAGAACTTAGTAATGCCAATTGCCTTCCAGAGTTTGCTGTAGCAACTACCACTAATCCTTGTTCAGTAGAAACCCCAAATTGTGCTAAGGAGTTTCCATTTGGATTGACATCATATGCAGTCAGTAGTCCACTTGTTGACAATTGATATGGTTCAAGATCGCCATTTGAATCTTTAGCGTTAAACCAAAGGTTATCAGCATCGCTTTCAAGTATTGAGAATGCATTTGCAGATAGTGTCGACAAACTTGAACTCAAAATAGATTGAGTTGCATTATCAAATGTTGGAATCTGTGAAAGTTCAACAATATCGCTTGAATTAGCCCAGTGTATTGTATTGGAACTGGTAGTAAATACAACGCCTTGCATGAATGGAACCAATACTGAGTTCGCATCTATACTATTGTGAACAAATATATCTTGTACAATATGAGTGCCAATGGTAGTTCCATCAGTTACCCATAGTTCTCTTCCATGAGTTCCATCATCAGCGTCAAAGAAAATAAGTTCACCTTGTTCACCTACTACACTGGTGAATCCCAATGCATTACCTGGTAGTGAGTCTCCTAGAGGATTTATGTCGAGAAGCATAGTTGTAGTATCCATTATTCCTTCAGTAGTCCACAATTCACAGCCGTCAAGAGGGTGCATTGCTGCTTGAATGATCATCTGTTTGCTGTTTAGTAAACCTGAATTGGAACAGACAGAATTAACACCATTTCCACTTCCACTTTGGAAGTCTGAGATTCTTTCAGCAGTGAGTGGAGTTGAACAAACTTTCAATTCCTCGTCTACTTCATCATCAGAAAGGTTTCCATCAAAGGCGGTTGAATTACCAGTACCATCATCTATTCCGAAGCGTAAAATAAATCCAACAGGACAAACATTGGAAGGAGGTATTTCCTTCTTTACTAGGGCGGGAGCGCCGTTTCCACCACTGTTTCCATCCCCACCGATTTTACCATCACAAAGTTCGTTAACAGTAGCAAACTCTTCATCATCAAGGTAATCATTTTGATTTTCATCCATTCCAGAATAGATCGCAATACCGCCTTCTGGACAAGTTGTATTGCCGACATAAATTGTAATCATTCTAACTAGGCTAGATGTACCATTATTGCCGATTTCACCTGAATCTCCATTCGCACCTTGCGGTCCTGAAAGCCCTTCTTTTCCATGACAAATCTTTGTAGTTGAAGTAATTTCCACACTATCGAGAATACCATTTTGATTAGTATCAGTACCAATAAAAATATCAGAGCCACCTTCCGTACAAATTGAATCAGCTTCACGTCCTTCAGAAAGAACAAGAGTTTCTATTGCATCTTGACCATCTTTTCCTTGAGATAATTGCAAACCGTTTAGAAGAACAAGAGCATAACTTGACAATATTAGTGCAACAATAATTGATAATACTTGAATTGTAATCAATACTTTTGATTTCTTACTCGAGCGATTTCTTGCCACAACACCTTGATATCGGCCATTTTCAACAACACTTTGTCTGTTACGACTTTGTACCTCTGTACTACGGTTTCCATCATTAATCTGTGGCACATCTTTGGCAATTTGGTCGTGCGCAGGTTCTCCTGCAATAGGGGCATGTTCAACCGTGTTACTATTTGGTGACATGAACAAGAGGGAATTCCTCAATGGTATCAAAACCTTCGGTGTTTAATCAATATATATTCACCGAATTAGCGCGTGCGAGAGAAATAATTATCAAAGTACATTTCTCAATCAGTGTAGGGGGTTAATTGATGAGCATCCAATCACTGCCTCGTTGTATGGAACTACCTCCACGCCTCCAATCTCAATTAGATGGAGCAGAAGGTGAAACGAGACAAAAGGCGGCACGTTTGGTAGTTGACTTGGCTACAACTGCTGGTGCTGATGGATTTGTTAAAGCAGCACACGCTCACGTTTCGGGAGTTTCAGTTATTACCGGCGGACATGGGTTGCGCAGATTCCTTTCAGATTTAAGCGGAGATAGCAGCGGTGTTGTCGCCATCCCTACGACTCTCAATTCAGCGGGCTGTGATAAAGAAAAAATGCAAGAAATGGACATCGCATGGCCGGATTTCTTGGAACAACAATTTGAGATTGTTGTGGCTTATGAACGATTGGGAATAGATGCAACACTCTCTTGCACACCTTATGATCGAGGAATTACCAACCCTGAAGGAATTGCTTCTTGGGCAGAATCAAATGCAGTATGTTTCTCCAATACCTGGACATCGTTAATCACAAATAGAGAATCTGGATTATCTGCACTAGCAACTGCATTAACCGGTTATGCTCCACGCTGGGGATTACATCTTGAAGAAAACAGAATCCCCAATATCATTGTTGATATCGATTGTCAAATGGAGACCTTATCCGACTGGTCTGTACTTGGTGATTGGATTGGAAAGCAAGTCAAACCAGAATGGGATTTACCTTGGGGTCCAATGCCTCTGATTACCGGTTTACCTAAACATCTGAGCTTTGCTCGAAAGAAGGCATTGACTGCAGCAGCAGCAAATTATGGAATTCCAATGCTTTGGGCAATAGGCCATTCGCAAGACCCACCATTGAATAGAAACGAAAATGGACAATGGCAAGCACCTGAAAATGGTTGGCAAGGTAAACTAACTTTCAGTGCAGAAGATTTGCAGCAACGATATGATGAATTAGCACCAAAAGGTCAAGTTGACTTAGTTGTAATCGGCTGCCCTCAAGCAAGTTTGGAAGAGATCCGGATTACTGCTTCAGCAGTGCGTTCGCATGCAGAGTTTGGAGGAAAGATTCCGGATAGAAGATTATGGGTTTTTACAAGTGGAGAGAATTATCAATTAGCTTTGGCTGATGGCAGCATTTCAATTCTTGAAGAATCAGGGGCTTTAATTTTGCAAGACACTTGTCCAGAGGTTACGCCATATAATCGCCAACATTACAATCATTTATTGACAAATTCGTTGAAGGCTGAGCATTACTTGACTAGCGGACTTAACAAATTACCAACCAGTGTAATGCCTATTGAGCAGTGTGTTGCACATGCCATCGACCCAGGGTTAAGTGCAGGACCTCGTCCTCAATTACAAGCAAAAGCACAACCTCAACACCAATCAGCAAAGACCTATTAACAAGGTGAAGTGGAAATCAAAGGAAGTGGATTATTATCGCAAGAAGATTTCACAGTAACGGGTACTGCCATGGTAACTGATGTTGCAATCACCTATTTGGGCTATGTAAATGCAGATACTGGAGTGATTGAAGAAACAGGACATCCCCTCGATGGTAAAGCGGTAAAAGATACAATCCTAATTTATCCTAAAGGCTCAGGCTCCACCGTTGCTCCATATGTTTTGATGGGATTAATTTACACAGGAGTCGGTCCTAAAGCGATTATCAACAGAGATGTATGTCCGCTAACACTTCCAGCTTGTTCACTTCTTGATTTGCCATATGGGCATGGTTTTGAAACAGACCCTTGTATTGCAATAAATGATGGCGACCAAATTGAAATGAAGCGAGTTGATGGAGTAGTAACCATTTCAGTATTACAACGTGTATGAGTGATTTCCATGTTAGAAGGAAAGAAAGTTCTCGTTACTGGGGGGGCTGGGTTTCTTGGTTGCGATCTTGTTGGAAAGTTAATAGAAAAGGGTGCTTTAGTCATTGTTGTTGACAATTTGTTTAGAGGCAAGATGAATAATTTACAGGAATATTTGGACAATCCTAATTTCACTTTCATAGAAGGAGATGTATGTCTTGAATCTGATTTATTAAAGTGTGAAACGATTCATTCCGGTTTGGATATTATTTTCCATCTCGCAGCAATCAATGGAACAAAATGGTTTCATGAAAAAGCCAGAGATGTCATTGAAAATAATATTGTTGGCACTCTAAGGACTTTGGAATTGGCCCAGAGATGTAATGCAAGATACGTATTGGCAAGTTCTCCTGAAGCATTTGGAGAATCAAAACAGCAACCTCTTAGTGATGGTAATCCGATGGTATTTTCAAATCCGGCCATGCATCAACGACATTCTTATGGAGCAAGTAAATATCTTGATGAAGTTGCTACACAACATGCGATTCGAGACGGCTTAGATGCAAGAATAGTTAGACCGTTCAATGCTTATGGGCCAAAACTATTGGGCGATGAGTATGGTCAAGTTGTGGCGATATTCTTCCAATCAATTCTAGAAAACGAAGCAATTACTTTGCATGGCGATGGTAGCCAAACACGTTCATTTACTTGGATTAGTGATGTCACTGAAGGATTCATCAAAGCTGCAAGCGATAAAGCGCAAAGTGGTGATGTATTCAATATCGGTAGTCAGCAAGAAGTTAGTATCGCTCAATTACAAAAGATGATATTTTCAATCGTATCAGAAGATGACAACTGGTTTGGCGGACTTCCAATGGTGATAATGGGTGAGGGCTATCATGGCGATAGCGCAAGACGACTTCCAGATATTAGCAATAATATCAAAATAGACTGGGAGGCAAAGGTATCTTTGAATCAAGGTTTACAACAGATGTGGAATTCAATAAGAAGCAATTGAGCAGTTCAATTGTAATGCTTGTCCACTTTCATAGACCAACTATTCGGTGACTCAGTCAATCTATCCATACCATGCTGGCATAATACTCTAAGTCCATTGATAGGTGAGTTTTCATCACTGACAAATAGTTTTTCAACTCGTAAAATAACTAATTTAGCAACTGCTTGAGGCAGATCTCTTTCCTCTACAAGAGATACTTGAATCGCAGCAACCGCTTGACTAATAAGCATTTTATTATCGCCAACATTAGTAAAATCGCAAATATCCCACTCACTCTTAGCAGCAGGTAACTGAGTGCCAGCGAGATCAACATTTTCAGCAGCTTTCTGTGAGGCCGGAAGCAGATGGAGGATTGCTTTACCATTGGTTCTCAAATTTACCAAGGTATCTCTGGGTCGGCCATCTCTTGATTGAGATAATGATGCTACTAGCAACGGCGGCGTATTGGAAACAAGCATTACAGATGATAGAGGAGCTAGGTTACCCATCCCCTCTGCGTTTTCGCTCGCAGCTACGACAAGAGGGCGAGGTGATAACAAGCCACTAAGCCAGGTCGCTCTTTGGGAATGGTCCAAATCATCAATACTAATTTGGTGGCAATTATCTAACAAATTAGTAGGTTCGTCTTCATCAAACCAATCATCCAATTTCCCAGAATTAACTTCCTCTAGAGAATATGCAGTGAAATCCCTATAAGACTGCCAAGCAGCAATATCTTCACTGTCGCCACGTGCCTTTTTCCTTGTGATCGATTTATCTGAATAGGTGATGCAACGGTTAAGGAAATCTGCTACGATTGCTTTCTTATCCATTATCTCACCTCTTGGCATCATATTGTTGGCGGGTCATTAGGAATCTTGCTGGATTACCAGCCCACACTTCTCCTACGGGGATGTCATGTGTCAATGTTGCTCCTGCCGCTAGTACCGAATCATCGCCCATAGACACGCCTGCCACGATGTTAGAACCGCCTCCTACTACAACGCGATTACCGATTTCAACAATTTGCCACAGGCTTGAATCACCGGAAGGTGGATACTTGTCATTCATTATGGTGGCGTTTGGACCGATGAACACATCATTTCCGATACGCGTCTTATTCCCGATATATGCTCCACCTTGAATTTTACAATTATCGCCAATGATTACACTCGCTCCAATATGGGCGAGAGATCCAATATTGCCTGCGTTACCAATTTTGCAACTGTCGCCAATGTGGCATGGCCACCATGCAATACTGCCTCCGGAAAGAGTGACTTTTTGATTACGAAGTTGATTGAGTTCTAGCCCAATATCTCCGCCGTTGCTACTCACAGATTTCACTCCGTAATATCCAGTTCTCGAATTAACATTTCAACGTGGTTTTTTGCCTTGACATTATATCTTGCAAATATCAAATCACCTTGGGGATTTATGACAAAGGTTGAACGGGCACAACCCATGTATTCTTTGCCATAATTCATCTTCGTTCGCCAAGTTCCATATGCATTGTGAAGCGTTTTATCTTCATCCAATAATAGGGGGAAATTTAGTTGTTGTTTGCTAATGAACTTTTGATGTGATTCTACTGAATCTACGCTGACTCCTAATACCAAATATTGGTTATTATTCAACCTCCCCATCTGGTCTCTGAAGTCACAAGCTTGTACTGTGCATCCAGGTGTAGAATCGCGTGGGTAAAAGTACAAAATCACTGTCTTTCCAGAGGCGTTAATCGCTTCTAAATCATGCATATTTCCATCACTATCTGTCATACAAAAAGTGGGTGCTTTTTGGCCGTTTTCTAGGTTCACCGTATCGCTCATTGTTTACAAGGGGAAGAATCTAGCACATCAAGGGTTGCTTTGTGCCGTATTGCATCTATTTGAGAGGTAATACTCCTGTAATTCTATTTCAGTAATCTTTTTATGCATTATTCATAATATATACTACGAATTGCATAGGTAAAAGGGTGTCAAGCGATTCTTTCAATAACTGCCGGTATCAAGATGTAGGCATGGTGACGACGCGCATGACCGGCAGAAGCCGTCGATACTTCAAAAAAATACAGAGGTCAAACACTCGTTATGAGTTGCAAGAACTGTCCAGCTCCATCCAATCAGATTTGGATAAAAGAAATATCACTTATGATGCAGCATTAAATTTGGGTAACCTCATCCAAAACAGGGCCGATCAATTACCTGGAGATGCCATAGTTTACTCCATCTCCGATAGGGATGCATATCGCAGAACCTTAGAACTCTATCTTAGAGATTCTTTGCTGACAAAAACCGAGCAATTATTGCTTTGGGAAGAGAGGCGTAGATTGGGAATTAGCGACGAGGATCATGAACGTTTGTTAGTTCAGTTAGTAGCTCAATGGAAGCGTCAAGGCAAGAAGGTTACAATCGACCAATTCCGTAAGCCAGGAGGTGAGTCGCATGCGTGATTCAAACACCAATATTAGTACCCTCCTAGCAGGGTTAATTCTGCTGGTATTATTGACTCCAAATATCGCCCCATTTACAAGTGCTAGTGATGGTACAAGGGCCAACCCGGATTTCTCTGTGCAATCGATTACACTCGATGGCGCAGGTTCTATTTGGGATGGAGTGGATTTAGTCCTTGAACAAGAAGAACACGTTGTTAGAATAGTTGTGGCCAATACTGGCTCGGCTGCCGGACAGGTCATACTTAGTCTCGTACACCGAGGTTCGCCAACCGCTGGTGAAACCACAGTTACAAGTGTTGATTTAGGAATAATGTCCGCTTCATCAACCAGCAATCCAATCTTAATCTCTTGGAATGCTACTACGGGTGATTCACAGACTTTATTTGCTAGGGTCGCCCCTTCTTCTGCTACAATAGATACCAATAGTGCAAATAATGAACAAAGATTAGATTTCAATGTTAGGGTATTCCATTCTGGCGTAGTTACTGGGGAAACTATTCCTGCACCTACTGGTGGACTGAGTACTGCTAGATTGACCAATGCTGTTCATCCAGTGACAGCAACCGTTCTCAATCCAGGAGTAATGGCAATGTCTGCGACCATGGAACTTTCATTCTTTGAAATAATCAACCCCGCTAACACCTTTACACTGTGGTCCAATACGGTGACTCTAGAACCTGGTTCTCTTTTGAATCCTGCAATTGCCAGCGTACTAAACACCAATCTCGATGCGACTTCAATAACAGGTATTTGGAATTTAACAGCGACAGTCCATTTCAATGGGACTGCATATACCGATCCACAAATAATCAGTGAAGTAGATGTAGAATTTTCAAATTTTGTTGCTGAATTAACGACTCCTTCTGATAGAACCACAGAACCTGGAATGCAGACTACATTAACCTACATTGTCAAGAATACTGGTACGTCATCAGACTCGTTTGTTGTCGGTATTAGTGATGTAATAGGTTGGGCAGATAAGACACGGGATGGTGCGAATACCTCTGTAATCTCTCCAGGCGGAACTCATATTGAAGAAATAGTAGTAACAGTGCCAATAGGTGCATCAAGGGCATTGGTAGAAAGTGTTACCTTGACTCTAACATCAGTTTCAGCAAGCTATACTCTTACAGGCATGGCCCGTGTAATGTCTGGTGAGCATTTTTCTGCATCGGTGTCGATGCCAGCGGGAGTTACTTTGGTAACTCCTGGGCAAGAAGTTGAATTGTCAGTCCAAATTACGAATGATGGCAATGTTCCAGCGACTTTCAATCTAAATACTGGATTAGGCGTTTTGGCAAATAATTGGACTTTAGCTTTGTCATCCACTTCAACAGCGGTGGTCGGTGATGGTTCTACCGTCACAGTAGTACTTACAGTCGTAGTTCCACCGATACAACTCCCTCTTGATGCAAGCGAGTATAATCGCGCTGGTGATTCAATCAGTGTATGGGTGCAGGCTCAAGCAACAGGCGGTGGACTACCTGCAATTGGTTCTTCAGCAGTTGAAGTTAAGCCAATAATTGTGGTCGATCCCGGTTTGCCAACAGAGCATATTGAATTAACAGTTCAGGATGTCATCGATGCCAAGAATGGAATGGGCTTTGATGAAATACTAGGGCTCAATGTTGAAGTTCGGCATAATTTAGTCTCAGATATTTCAGAAACCTTGAATGTAACTATCAATGCCTCTGAACAATACTTCACTGCAGACAATACTGGTGGGTTTGAAGAAGCGGAAAGATGGAACTCCTCTGTAACCCCTACCACTCTAACAGGATTAATACCTGGAGAGACAAGATTAGCAGCACTGGGGATTCAAGGCCCTGCTGGCAACGAATATCCTCTTGCAGGAACTATTAGGATACCTGTGACTGCATACCCTTCCTTGGGATTAGTACATTCAGGTTCAGGAATCGAAGCAGTAAATATAACGAGGAATCTTACTATTACCATACCACGAGTGTTGGGTGGTGAAATACTTGAGCAAGGTCCACTCAATGCAGAAGTTGGAATCAAAACAGACTTTGGCCTGAATCTCTCAAACATTGGCAATGATTTGACATCATATCGCCTAACTATAGTTGATGACTTACCAGATAATTGGACTGCAACCCTTAACACAACTTCTCCAACTTCTAACACAATTGATAATTTGTCAGCAGATGTTTCAGATTGGTCTATGACTGCTGGAGTTATTGGTGACATCCATATCGCCGAATTCACACTTTCGGTAACTACCGATTCCCAAACTTCCGCTGACATTTCACAGCCACTATCAATAATAATAGAAGAAAGAGATACCGGGCTTTATATTAATACACATACCATTAACATCAATGTTAACGAAGTGATCAATGCTTCACTCTCACCAACCAATCAATCAGTAGATCTGAGTGCATATGAGACTCCACTGACAAGAGTAATAATCACTAATACTGGTAACGCTCCAACAAACTTCTACCTATGGCTGGATGATTCTAATTCAGCAGATGTTGATTTCACACTTGAAAGTCCAAACAGTCTTCTAATCGCGGCTGGATATGAAAGTTCGGTAAAGATTAGAATTAATCCAAGTGAAGATGCTAGTGTTGACGAATTCTATATGGCCACACTTTGGGTCTCAACAGATTCGGGATTAAATTTATCTGCCAATATAGTAGCAAATATTAGTGAAGAACACATACTTGAAATCGATGCACCTGCACAAATTGCAGTAGTTCCAGGAACAAATCAAGATGTCGCATTCAATTTGACTAACATAGGTAATTTAGCAGAAACTGTAACTGTGACTATCAGTGTTGAAGGTAATTGGACAGTCACTCCACCTACTCAGCAATTTACTTTGCCAATAGATGCTGTTGTTGATGGCACAGTCATTGTAGAAGTCCCTTCTCTTGGCGGTTCAGATGATCTTCTAAATGGAGCAGTGCACAATCTGACAATCACTGTAGCCGATTCAGTTACGGAGGCAACACTGGGTGTTCGTTCCGTTGAATTAGTGGTCGGTGCATTATTCCTCGTTGAAGCAGATAATTGGCCGGATGAGATGTTGTATCACCGTCAATGGGAAAGGACTTGGAATGTGATTCTAACCAATACTGGAAATGATGATGTTACGGTTTCAATCGATTACGACATATTACTGCCTGGATTGACTATTAATAGTGATGCGTGGGAATTGGGTGAGGGCGCAGTAACTACGCTGACATTACCGCGTCAATCAGCAATACCGTACTCGTTTAGCGTATCAGGTACTGAGTTTGAACCGGATTTGACATTAGCAGCAGACTTGGTTGTAACACTCACTCCTCTTGATGAAACAATCGAAGGTACAGCGGAATTGCGAACTACTTTGAAGATGTCACGATTCTTTGAAGCATCACCGATTGAACTTCGCCCACCAGCAGATGATGGACCAATGGAAGTTGACTTAGTATATTCACACATACCTTCTGTCAATTCATCAATAGTGGCTTATGAATTAGAAATGTGTTCAGCTGTCAGATTATTTGCGTTTGCCAATACAAATTTGAATCCAGATGACTATGTTTGGAATTTCACTGTATA
>JAACCR010000069.1 GCA_009937205.1 Methanobacteriota archaeon
CGGCGGGTTGAGGCGACTACCAAATCATCAATATCGATAATTTGGAAAGAAGAAAGTAGTGCCTTGGTATCATCAATTTTGGTTTGAGGATTCCCGTCCTCGTGTGCTTCAGCATGTCTTCGAATAACACGCGCATGGAATAATCCACCACCACAAGCAGTATCTGCTATCGGCAACGGCACTCCGCTGAGCGTCCTAGTTCCATTGGTAACCGCTCCCATTTCAGCTTCATCATCAACTTCATTTTCTTGAGAGTGTTGTGGTAAATTGAGTTGTTCAATGTGTTGTCTAAACCCTGGTGGTAAATTGTTAATCTGCATACTTGTGGATTTTACTGGAGCCTTCGGCCGAGTTAATGTTTCATGTAACTCCGAAGCGATGACCGCATCGGCAAGGCGAGGTGGTGTAGGATGTGCGCCACGAGGAGAGCGTCCATCAGATTCAGCATCATGCCTTGCTAAAAGATGGTCTAATACATGGCCAGGATCGGTTAGTAAATTAGCCGGAAGTGTAGGCCAGTCCTTTGGTAAGATTGCAGCAATAGGTTGATGATTACGAAGAGAATTCTCCCACGCATTCAACCAGATTTCAACTTGAGTAGGTCTGTCGGACAGACATCTATCCAATCTCGCGTACCAGCCGCTCACACCGCTCTGCATGACCCCACCAAGCCAGCGGG
Organism: Methanobacteriota archaeon; assembly: GCA_009937205.1. GTDB lineage: Archaea > Thermoplasmatota > Poseidoniia > Poseidoniales > Poseidoniaceae > MGIIa-L1. Next base: position 680 of record JAACCR010000069.1, read on the forward strand.
CTGGCTTGTGCCGTTTCAATGTGACTCATAAAAAAAAGGCTCGTTTCCAGTGGAGAATCCGCTAAAACGAGGATGTCATAAGCCAAGAATATTCAAACTTTGATGATGCCATTCCAGCCCACTGTTAACCCAATCAAAGATTTCTTTGAGAGTATCATCTTCAACTTCAGCCGCCGCCGCCAGTTGCCTTATCATTTTCATCTCCGCCGCATCATAGGCGCCATCAACAGCAGCAACCAAAGCAGCATCTCTCAATACAAATTTGATTAGAGAAGAATCGATTGTCAGAAGTAATTCATCTAAATCCGGAGGGTCATTTAGAAGATTACGGATGTCAATTCGTACTTCCGGGTGAATTAGAATACGCCCCATTAGGGCTTCTATGGTGCAAAACTCTTCTCGGACCAACTCGCCATCAGCAGAAGCGATCAAAACTAAAATTGATGCATATATTCTTTGATCATTAGGCGAACAATCCCCTAATGGGTCAGTAAACAAGTAGTTCACTCCGATAGTCCGTTTAGCAACTCAAATCCAGATTCCATCCAATTATAACCTTCGATGGTCCATTGTAATAATTTGTCAACAGCATCATCTACTAAGCCAAAATGAGCAGCTATCTCTTCTAGTGTTTCTCTTTCATCTTCATCGACTGTTCCATCGGCTGCAGCCATTAGTACTGAATCTCGTAGCGCGAGTCTTCCCGCTTCTTCACCCATGCCTTCAAGGCAGGATTGTAAAGTCGGTGTAGTTTTCAATGCAAGGCGAATCATCTCGCGTTGTTTTGGTGAAAGTAAAGCATTTCCGAGCCTTTGTTCAAACATTGCCATTTCAGCAACTGATAATTCGTTGTCAACTCTAGTCATAAAAGCAAGTAAACGTGCATATGCAAAGCGTTCATCGCGTGGTAATTTGTGAATGACATCCGGTAGCATCAAATCCTCCGTAATTGTTCTACCCCATCAAACCCTCGGCTAATGATATACGAAAAATGGCTACATTGAAGGTTGATGGCGAGAGCCGGATAATATGACGAAAGGCCAAACCCCTGAAGTCGTAGTCTGGACAAAGAGCGGATGTCCAGCATGTGTCAATGCTAAACGCCTTTTGGATTCTAAGAAAATAAAATACCAAGAAAAAAAATTAGGTTCAAGCCCTTCAGTTCAGAAAGCGTTTGCAATCGCTACAAAAGGGGCTAAATCTATTCCGCAAATATTTATCGGAAGTGAACACATTGGTGGCTTTGATGATTTACAAAATTTGCAAAAGCGTGATGAATTGAATTACAAACTTGGTTTGGTTTCTGAATTACCAAAGAGAAGTATCACTGATAAAATAAAACACGCCTTGGGTTTTAATTGATTACTCACTCTTCGCTTTCATCAACATATCCGAAAACCATCCATTTCATCATTCCCCAGGTAAATATTCCCCAAGCACTTACATTGACTAAGAAGATCAACCTAATTGGTAAATCACTTAGAATTATCAATGAATCAAAAGTCAGTGTAGAGCCGACTAGGCCAAAGGCATATACTGACAATGCACCAATTGCAGTATGGCGAACATCTTTGCGTCCATCGAATGTAAAAAATCTATGAACAAAGTGTGCGGAAATACTTGAAATAAACCACCCAATGGCCCATGCAAAGGTATTAGAAATCCCTAGTACTGCTGAAAATAACACTAAGAATTCCCAAAGTAACCAAAACAGCAGTGTGTTAAAACCTCCACTAACAGTAAATCTACGGATTGTTCCGCGCGGTACAACCTGTTGCCCAAGCTGCCTGTCCATGGTACACGAGGAGTGATAGATTGTTTCAAGTTGTTGAATCAGTCATCAAGGGTAACGACATCGCTTTCCTTTCCAGTCAAGACTCCGCGGAGTCGCTGATTGTCAGTTTGGATTGCATTCAATAGGTCATATCTGATTCCAAGTTCTTCAGCCAATACGCCGAGTGCTAGTGTGTCCTTGGGCAAACATTTCCCGCCAAATCCCCTGTTCAATCCGAAGATAGGGTCCAGGTGAGATGGGCCGATTGGTTGTGCTTGCTCAGCAGTAATAATCTCGCGAATCTTATACCAATCTTCACCCATGCCTTGGCAGATGTCATACATTTGATTAGCAAAAATTACCTTTACTGCATAGAAACTATTTTTGGTATATTTGACTAACTCCGCTTGAGTAGGAGTTACCTGAAAGGTATTGTCTATGCGCAGCACTCCAGCTTCTCGGTGTTGCTGAAATACCAATTGAGCAACATCTTCATGATGAGTTCCGCAAACCAGAATATCTTGGTTAGCAAAATCTTCAAGACGTTGCCTTTCAACTAGAAACTCAGGGGAATAGGCGATTTTCAAGTTGCTATATCTTTCGTGATATTGCTGTGCAGTCCCCGGAATAATTGAACTTTTGATAATAGCGATGAATCCATCAGGTAGTTCATCTAAGATCCCCTCGACGATAGAGGTGTCACAAGCCCCAGTTACTGGATGTGATGGAGTTGGAACTGCAATATATGCCATGTTGACATTATCAGTGACATCAGCGAGAGTAGTACCTCTCACAGGGTCGTGAATGAATAATTCATGAGCGTCCTTGAAACAGTGCTCAATAGCACCGCCAACCATACCAGCGCCGATAATACCGACCTTCATACTCACATGTGAGGTTTCATCTTTGATTAAGATGTCTTATAATTAATCGGAATAATGTGCTAATAAATTCATATCTGTTATTCACGATGGGGTGAAGGATTAAGTTTTCCATCTCTCGCCATAATCGAGGCTTTAAGTAATGATTCTGCAGTTCCACAATCAACCCAAGTTTCTTCTCCAACGGTCAATAGTGTAGCACTGCCATCCTTGACATAGCGACGGGTGACGTCAGAAATTGAGAAGTCTACGCCCATTTCAGCGACACC
>JAACCR010000012.1 GCA_009937205.1 Methanobacteriota archaeon
CATATCGCAGCAGGTGAAGTCGTTGAAAGGCCTGCTCAAGTGGTAAAGGAATTGTTAGAGAACAGTTTGGATGCTGGGAGTTCTCGTATTGTAATCACCGTTGAAAGAGGTGGTTTTGACTTGATCTGTATCGAGGACGATGGTTCTGGGATTGATGAGGAAGACCTACCGCTTGCCCTTGATAGACATGCAACATCAAAATTACGCAAGTTAGAAGACTTATCTGCAATCCATACTCTTGGATTTAGAGGTGAGGCTTTAGCCAGTATTGGTATGGTTTCGCATCTCAAAATTGCAAGCCGTCCTGAAAACTGTGAGGGCAGAAGCATATCGATGAAGGATGGCGACAAAGAGTCTGTTGAGCCGGAAGGTATGGCTCATGGAACAAGAATAGAAGTTGCTCACTTATTCCACAACACACCTGCACGTCTTGCATTCCAACGCCGAGCTGCTACTGAGAACTCACGAATCGTCGATGTTGTTGTATCTCATGCAATGGCCCATATGGATGTAGGATTTAGGCTGTTAATCGATGAGAAGGTTATGCTTGATGTTCCCGCTAGTGAAACGATGAACGACCGTTTGTATGATCTCCTTGGTGGTCAGGCTTCTGCAATGCTCGAATTATCAAGCCCAGCAATAGATGATGATGCTCCTGGCGAAGAATCATGGAGCGGGTGGATAAGTACTCCTGATACTACTAGAGGCAAAGGCGATGATGTTCACATATTGATCAACGATAGGCCGGTTTCTGCTGGTCCATTTTTGCAAGCGATTCGCAGAGGATACAAGACACGACTAATGCAAGGACGCCATCCAATCGCCGTACTAAGCCTCATCATACCGGCCAATGAAGTCGATGTAAATGTCCATCCAACCAAGAGAGAAGTTCGATTAAGGCACTCTTGGAGAGTTCTAGAAAGGTTGGAAAGAGCCATTGCACATACCCTCGAATCAGTTCCAACACAACCTGATGCTGCTGGTGGAATATCTGAATTGCAAGGGTTAGCACATAATTCTGCAGTTCAACCTGTTCAAGAATTGCTGAAGGCTGGTGGCTTGAAGCCAAATTTGCACAATGATACGCCTCAAGACCCAATTCTAAAAGCGGCGGGAACAAATGCCATACCATCCGTAATAAGCGGCTCTATAGAGGAAGGTGAGCCTGGAACTTCAGTTCCTTCTTGGGCAATCGCTGCTGGAGCTCAATTGAATCTAGTTGGCAAGGTTGCAGATGAAATCAGTAAACAGGAAAAACAACGACCTATTTCAACTTCAATGGCCAGCCAAGAAATGCTTCCAGGAATGGATGAGAGTCCTATCGCACCAGCTCTTTCTCCTGCTGAAAGAGAATTACACCGCCATGCAGGTGCTGGTCAAACACATTCTCCGAGCAAAGAAACACCGCTTGAAGGCATAATCAATGAACTACCTAAGATGGAACCTTTGGCACAGTTTGCTGACTCCTATATCCTTGTACAAGCGGAAGAAGAGTTACTATTGATAGATCAACATGCACTGCATGAGAGAGTTAGATATGAACGATTACGCAATGATGAGTCGTTATGGCTACCTCAGAAACGATTAGTCCCTTTGAAACTGGAATTGGACCCAAGACAAAATGCCAGAATAAGTGCATCATATCAAAAACTGAAGGAAGTTGGATTTGACTTAAGTGAAGATTCTGATGGATAGCTGTTAAATTCTGCACCAAATCTGTTACAGGGAGATGATGTCGTTCCATTTTTACTAGACTTACTACAAGATACTGCAGAAGATGGCGCTCCTTTGGAAACTGTTGATGCAAGGAAAGACCACCTCGCATTCCTAAATGCTTGTCGAGGAGCGGTAAAGGCTAATGATAAATTGACAATCGCAGAAATGCGCAGACTTCTTGAGGATATGAGACGTATTCCAAACCCATGGGCGTGTGTTCACGGAAGACCGACTGCACTACGGCTTCCGTTAAATTCCTTAGATCATCATTTTGGTAGACATGGTTGATGACCAATCAGTTGACCGGATATACCTTTATCATTGCTTAGAATACGCCAATACTATGGCAAATAGCGACGGCCGTTCCACTTTTGCTGTGTTATATCTTGGACTTGCATTAGTGTCCATGCTTTTATGTTTTGTAAGTATGGAAACTGCCACTGGATATGGAGGCGCCGGAGTGATAGCATTATTTCTCTTGTTTACTGTAATTTTTGGAATTGTGGGTATGTACAAACTGCTAACCCTTTCCAAAGGAACATCAAACGATGAGTATGGAAATATGCGTTTTCACAAATACGTTAATATCGAGGGAGAAAAGAGTAGAAACTCCAATCTTGAGGTTCTAATCTGGAGAAACAAGATACTTGTGGCAATAATAATCTTTTTCGTATTATTTTTTATTACACTATTTTAACACAGAATCTCTCAGCAA
>JAACCR010000070.1 GCA_009937205.1 Methanobacteriota archaeon
CCTGACTTCTTTGGTGGACCGCCTGACTTCTTTGGTGGACCGCCCGATTTACTTGGACCTGGTGGACCACCTGACTTCTTTGGTGGACCGCCACGGCTTGGACCTGGTGGACCGCCCGATTTACTTGGACCGCCACGGCCTGGACCTGGTGGGCCGGATTTAGGAGCATTAGATTCTGCATCTTCATCTTCAAACATTGCACCACAGTGTGGGCATTCGTTATCACTTTCTTTGACCAGACCATCACAAATTTCGCAGGCGAACATTTCCTCATCTGCAACTTCCTCTGATCCTTCTCCAATGAGTTTCTCGATTTCACCTTCCTTGGAACAAAATAAACTAATACTTGCAGAATAATCATATCCCTTCAATGCTAATTCGGTTTGTATTGAATGTTCAAAGGCTTGCGCCAAGTCTTCTGGAGTATCCAAAACGCGACCATCATCAACATAGGTTACTGTGACGTTTAATTGATCACCTTCAGCCTTTGACTGAGGTGTTTCAACTGCAACACCTCTTTTTCTAGCAACCCTTCTAACAGCAACTTCACATATTCTTCGCAGTAAAGCTTCACTTGGACCATTAACTACTGCTTGTCCCATCGCACCTGCCATTATGTTTGCAGCCGGGTTTACTTGTTCCTGGCGGAGATGTGCAGGTAGTTCAGCGCCTAAATTAGCCAAAACATTTGTTGCTGAAGACTGATTCATGTTGAGCCACTGACTGCGACGTTCATCTTTCATTGCTCTTTCAGCCTCAGCTAATCGATTTACCATATGATCTGTTGGTGAGTTACTTGGATTATTAGCAATGATAGATCCAACTACTTCGGTTTCATTTAGAGACTTACTGGGCATTGCACCATTACCGAGGTTCTGTCCATCATTTGGAGAAGGAATATGATTTCGATTCAATGGTGGGAAATCTGATTGTTGTTGTGGCAATTGTTGGTTTTGTGGAGGGTATTGCTGGTTTTGTGAAGGGTATTGCTGGTTTTGAGGAGGGTATTGCTGGTTTTGAGGAGGGTATTGCTGGTTTTGAGGAATTCCCTGTTGCGGTAATGTACCAGGTGTTACATTTTGCGGGTTTTGAATTCCTTGTGCAATTTGTTGCATTATATCAGTTGGAATATTTCCAGTAACACCACTTTGTTCATCACGTTGTTGACGTACTGCTTCTCCAGAAACTACACCGAAAGAACGGCCACCTGAAACATCCTGCCCACCTAGCCCAACTGAGTTGTGTGAAGTAAATCCACCGGCACGTGACATTTCTTGTCTAGCACCACATTCTGAACAAAAAATACTGTCATCAGGGATGACTTCAACACATGAACCACATTCCATCCAACGCCACCCCTTAGCCTTGCCTTGCGCAACCCTCAATAAAGGATTGTGTTGTAACTCTAGAATATTAACCAAATTATCCAATGAATTATAATTTTCTAAAATACTTTTTGCCTCACACTGTGCAATTCAATTTAGCAGCATTATTGTGGCAATAAATGCCAATGTTCAATTCAAATAACCACTCGCCTTGACTTATGGATGAAGGGCATGTCATCGTCATTGGTGGCGGACTTGCAGGTATTTCTGCCGCTCTTGCATGCAGTGATGCTGGACGCAAGGTCACTCTTATTGAAGCGAGAAGTCATTTGGGAGGTAGAGTAAGTAGTGTTAAACATCCTCGACAAGATTGGCAATTAGATAATTGTCAACACGCTTGCTTTAGAGTATATGACCGCTTTTTACAACTAATAGGGAGGGCAAATGCCCAACAATCAATCAAATTGCAAGACAATACTAACTTGCCATTTGCGCTACCAGAGAAAAAAGTCTTTTCTGCATTAACCACCGGTCGACTTTCTCCCCCAAATCACATGATGGGTTCTATGCTATCATTCCCATTTTTATCACTGCGCGATAAATTGGCAATGCGTAAGGCTGTAAAGGCACTTTCTGCGATGAGTAATCAACAGATGTGGGAATTAGATGACACTTTATTTATTGATTGGTTAAAACAAAATGGGCAAACAGAAAGAGCAATTGATCGGTTTTGGGCATTCTTTGTACTTGCTGCATTGAACATTAGTATTCAAGAAGCAAGTGCAGCACAGGCGTGTATGTTATTCAAAAATGGTTTATTTGGTAACGCTGATGCTTTTGATGTTGGTGCATTTACATCAGATCTTTCTGAATCCATTGAACCTGCATTAAGTTCTACTCTTGAAGAAGCTGGAGTTAAAATAATCAGAAATTCAACAGTAAAATCTGTAGTTATTGAAAATAATAGATTTACTTCTGTCGAATTAAAGGAGGAAAGTTTGCAATGTAGTGATGTAATCTTCGCTACCCCACACCACATTACAGGTAGAATTTTAGAAAGTAGTATCAAAAACTCAAATCAACCAATTTCAGAAGAAATGGGTTCAAAAATTAATAATTTATGTGCAAATATTGGCCGCATAGAATACCGCTCACTGATTGGCATACATTCATTCTATAGAGGTAATAGAATTCCTGAAGATTTCACATTCGCAGTAATGGTGGATCAGCCATTAATACAAATGATATTCAATAGAAATTCAGAATTATCCAGCCCTATTGAAGAAGGAGTTCAATGGGTCACTGTCCCTGTAAGTGCTGCTGACGAATATTTGAAGATGGAAGATGAAGAAATATTACAACAATTAGACAAGGTTTTGCATCAATTATGGCCAGAAAATGACAATGTCGAAAGAATTGAACACTTGATAGTGAGAACACCGAAGGCCACATTTGCGCCAACCCCAGGTAGTGCTGAATTACGACCAAGCGCTTCATTTTTGGGCAATAATATTGCACTTGCGGGATGCTGGACTAAAACCACTTGGCCAAGCACTATGGAAGGTGCAGTTCGTTCTGGACTCAATGCAGCAGCCCATATTCTAGAGATTGAATGGGATAGTGACAACCCTTGGCAACAATGGCCACTGCGTCCAAAAAGAGGCGATGCAAAATGGCCTACTTGGTGAAGATAATGGAGGAGAGATGATGGGAGAGAAGTTCACTTGGGGCACACACACTATTGATGGAGAAAATATTCATCTCGCTGGCTGGGATACTTATGCTGACATTGATTCTGCACAAGGGTATTGTACTGCAATCGCTAAGGCGCATTATGAGAATTTCCTCATCACCAATTATTTCACACCTAAGCACATCCGCCAACATATTGAAAATATCTACGCGTTTTGTAGATATGCGGACGATTTAGGAGATGAAGCCCCATTTGAAAGAGAGGGGAGAATGGCATTGCTTGAAACTTGGCAAAGCGATTTGGAAGAAGCTGCAAGGGACGACTGGAATGGCAGCCCTAGGCATCCGATATTGCTAGCAGTTGCTCATACTTCAAAACAATTTAATATTCCGCTGAAACCATATGTAGACCTAATTCAAGCATTCAAACTCGACCAAACAAAAACAACCTATTCAAATTTTGATGAGTTGAGAGAATATTGTATTTTATCAGCAGATCCTGTTGGTCATCTATTCCTATATGTTTACGGTCACGATGATGAGAATCTAAGAAGGATTAGTGATTATACTTGTACCGCCCTTCAGTTGGCGAATCACTGGCAAGATGTTGCAAGAGATTTAGACCAGGACCGTTCATATTTCCCAATTGAAACAATGGAAATGTTTGGTTATTCTTTAGAAGATTATCAAAATAGAGTATATGATGAACGTTGGTGCTCGATGATGAAACATGAAGTGGATAGAGCGCAAAAGTGGTTTGATGATGGTAAGCAATTATGGGATCTAGTTGACCCGCATTTAGCGGTTGATCTACGCATGTTCACATTTGGTGGAGAGGCGATATTGAATTCTATTCGAAAACAAAAATACAACACTTGGAAGTAGCGACCTAAAGTTAGTAAATTCAGCCAATTGAGGCTATTTCTGACTGCTAGAAAGGATTGGAAAAGGGTTCAAAAAATGCAACAGAAAACGAATTGAGATGAAACAATAATACTTTTTGTAAGTTTTTACTTACATAGGAAATTATTTTTTTCACAGTGAAGGTTGAAATCACTTTCTGAACGGAGAAAATTGGTCATTTAGGGGATGACCTCAAAAAGGGTAGGCGATAAGGGCTGTACGGTCAAGATGCTAGAACGCCGCAAACCTTTGGATTTACTCTTCCCTCTAAAGGGTGGAGCAACTTCAAATCACTCTGCGGGTGATAGAAAGCAATTGACAACTCTTGACCGACTTAGAGCTGGTGTAACATTAGCTAGAGATACTGTCAAAGCTGTTAGTGTAACTGCGATGGAAGCAATCCGTGAAGGTGCAACATACATAGGAATAGTTGGCGAGGCTGATGAACTAGTAGACCCGTTTTCACACCTTGATGCACCTATTTGGTCACATAGACCTCCAGCAGAATTATTGAAGTTAGCATATAGATACTGTGAAGAATTAACTATGCGAGAGGCTGGTAACTTTTATCACTCATTCAAATATTTACCAGATGAACAAAGATCTGCAATGTGTGCAGTCTATGCCTTTTGTCGAAGAGCAGATGATATTGCTGACGGCGACTGGGCTGACAAGTTTCCAGGTGGAATGGGTGAAACTGACCCAGAGGCAGTTGCATATCGAGAACAATTGGAAAGTTTACAACAACAGGGAACGATTCTTGACCAAGAAGCATACCTAAACAAAATCACACAACTATTCTTTTTCCGAAAGAAATTATCAACTGCATATACGGATGTTTACTCAACAGACCCTGTATTCCTTGCATTGAAAGATACAATAAACCGTTATTCTATTCCTCGCACAGTCTTTGATGATTTGATTTCTGGGATGGAAGATGATCTTTACAATAACAGATACAGAACATTTGATGAATTATATGTTTATTGCTATCGAGTCGCATCGGTTGTTGGACTTATGTGCATTGAAATATATGGATATGAAGACCCAGCGGCAAAGAAATATGCAGAGTCTTGGGGAATATTCATGCAATTAACAAATGTTCTACGCGATGTTGGAGAAGATATTGCAAGAGATAGGGTCTATCTTCCACTAAACGAATTGGAAGCAAATGGCCTAACTGAATCTGAATTAGATGGTAAGGTTGTACTAAATATGAATTGGGAGTCTTATTGTGCAGCATATGCAAAGCGAGCAAGAACATACTTGAATGAAGCAAGACAACTACTTCCACTTCTCCCAAGAAGAACAAGATATTCCCCTGCCGCAATGATTGCTTTCTACGACAAGATTCTTCATCAAATAGAAAAACAGCAAGGCGACGTATTCACCAAGAGAGTAAAATTAAACAAAGTTCAGAAGATTTCTCTTGCTGCAGCAGTATATATTCGCCACAGAATCCTTCCTGAATTCCTCAACCCAATTTGGACTGGACTTTCAAAACTAGGAATACTGCCAGCAGTATGATTAATTTGTTGTAACTTTCAACAGGTTCAACTAAACGCTCTATGGAGTGAATAATCTCTATTAAATCGTTCTTGTAAAGGCTTGGATTCCTGTGATATGCCTGCCTATGATTAAATTATGAATATCATGTGTACCTTCGTAAGTCTTTACCGACTCAAGGTTAGCCATGTGCCGCATGATAGGATATTCATCAAGGATTCCATTTGCTCCATGAATGTCACGGGCCATTCTAGCAACTTCCAAAGCGATATCTACATTGTTCATCTTAGCCAGAGAGATTTGCTCTGGAATCCATGTGCCATCATCCTTCTTCTTGCCCAAATGATAAGCCAGTAATTGCCCCTTGGTAATTTCTCTTAACATCCAAGCTAATTTATTCTGAACCAATTGATATGATGCGATTGGATGATCGAATTGAATACGAGATAATGCGTATGTTTTTGCTGAATGGAAACAAGCCATTGCAGCGCCTAATGCCCCCCAAGAGATTCCGAACCGAGCATTATTCAAACAAGAAAACGGTCCACGAAGACCTTTTACATCAGGTAAGATACGATCTTTTGGAATCTTGCAATCTTGGAATACGAGTTCACTTGTTACACTTGCTCGCAAAGAATACTTTCCTTTCATTTCAGGAGCACTGAAACCTTCATCACCTTTCTCGACGATGAAACCACGAATTTTTCCATCCAGTTTTGCCCAAACAACTGCGACATGTGCAATTGTTCCATTGGTAATCCACATCTTTGCTCCATTTAGTAAATAGTGGTCACCTTTATCTTCTGCCTTAGTGATCATATCACCAGGGTTTGAACCATAGTCTGGTTCAGTCAAGCCAAAGCAACCAATCCATTCCCCACTTGTCAATTTTGGTAAATAGTAATTTTTCTGTTCCTCTGTACCGAAATCCCAAATTGGATACATTGCTAATGAACCTTGAACCGAAGCAAAGGAACGTAGTCCTGAATCTCCTCTCTCAAGTTCTTGACAAATTAAACCATAGGCGACATAGGAAAGTCCTGGGCAACCATATCCCTTTAGCGGCGCACCTAATACTCCCATTTCACCAAGAGCAATACGCCACTCATCAGGAAAGACGCCATCTGCACATGCTTTTTCGATATTTGGTAGAACTTCTTCGTCCACCCAATCTCTAACCATATCACGAATCATTATTTCTTCTTCGCTCAACAAACTTTCAATGTCGTAAAAATTAAGTCCTTCAAATGGCTCCATTACAATCACTCCTATTGAGAACGAATAGCAACCGCTTCTTCAACATACCCCTTTCATAATCTAAAAATAAGCATCACTTTTTGCCAGCATGCCGTTCCGAATTATACCCTATCCAAAGACCGATGAAAAATATAACGAAAGCAATAATGAAATGTGTCTCCAAAGGTGTATCAAACTGGAATCGTGTAGCCAAAGCCCACGAGCAAAGGCCAATCGCAGGCGCAATTGCAAAAGGTAGACCTACTACCTTGCGCATTTTTCCTTCAGCATACATTCTCTGGTAAAACGGACTACTCATGAAAATCAATCCAAAAACAGTTCCTGGAACTGCAATCAAAACTGCAACCCCTATCGCCTTGAAGATCATACTATCATCTCCTTCTTCTTTCAACGGTTCAAAAGCAATGATATTACCATAATCTGTAATGATAAATCCATTCAAAGATGAAGTTTCCCAAGTGAATCCTATTGCCCTTCCAGCAACTACTGCATCCCATTCCTCAACATCAGAATAAATAATTTGAGCATAAGCTTCGTTTGTTATTGGCTCTTGTCTTACCGTTCCAAATGGTGCAAGATGAAGCAATGTAGTGCCATCTGAGCCTCTTGATACATCAGTAATATCTCCCTCTAAAGTAGTCAGCATCATAGACGGTTTTCCATATGATAGTGAAGAATCTTCAAAATTCAAATGAATCGCCTGTGTCACCAGACCACTAGCAAAAGCAACACATTCGCTCAAAGTTGGGTCTGCACAATCTACTGCCATCCAAGTTTCACTTCTGGTATTACCCATCCAAGTCACGTGATGATCTTTTCCAATTACTGCAATGCCGTCATTTAGAGTAACGACAACACAAACATTGTTTGTTCTATGGCAAGAGATATCACTCACCGGTGAAGGCTTTTCATAACTGTCTAATTTCTCAAAGCCTGATCCTTCTGAAAATTTCCAAATGCTTCCATCTACTGCTCCAAAGTAAGCATAATCTCCTGAAGTGCTCCAAGCTACAGAAGTCATATCTAAGCCATTGACTGTACCTGAACCATTGACGCTGCTAATACTATGGTCATACGTATCATATCTCAAAGCCATTCCATTATCTCCCGTTATCAACGCAGTATTTCCTCTAGGGTGCCATGATACATCCTGGAAGTCTTTTGTCGCCCCAGCATTAAGTTCAATATCTTGGCTTCTATCCATCGGATTGATTGCTGAAATACGGTGAACATAGCCATCCTTTCCGACAAGTATGACAGTCTCTCCATCTGGAGAAACTGCACCGGTATTAATTCCGATATCAACATCACCCAATGTGGTTGAAGATCTAATTTGAATTAGCGAATTTGGCTCAGCAACTACTATTGGCAATAATAAAATTGCAAGGAAAATTGAGTAGATGATTTGCCCTCGCATGCACTTGCCACAGGCCAATCAATGAAAACCCCATCGTATCACCATATTACTGAAATAGACTATGATTTTCAATGTTAATGACGGTGAGCCTTATGTCAAATGGACTTCTGCCTTTGATTTATGGAACGATTTGCCGTAAAGCGTGGACTACAGAAGAAGATGGGCGGAAGCGCAGGGTTAGCTAAAATTGCTGCTGGCTATTTTGAAGATGTCAATGCTGATGCAGAAGGGAAATTCACAGGCTCTTACGGAATATTGCTAATGGTATCTGGTCACTTTGATGATGAAGGAAAACTAGCAGTTGATGTTTCTCAAATGAAGGGAGCAGATCTTAATGATTTACTTGAATCCGATGGTGGAAGAGAAATCGCAATGGAATCCCGTAAGCGTTGGTCCACATTCTTAGATGAAGTCACTGGATATAATGCAAAACAAAGAAGTGACAAGGCTAAGGAAAACGCTAAGAAGTTTTCAAAAGCCAAGGGTGCAATAAAAATCGCCCAGAAGACAATGCAAATGTCGAAGAATTTGACTGCAGAGAAGGAAACTATAGTCAATTCTATGATCGATGAAATTCAGCAGATGATCGATGATGGAACCCCTCCAAGTGAAGGTAAAGTCAAGAAATTAAATGACATGTTTTAATCAACTATTTATTCTATAGAGTCGGTAATAACAAAGTGATGTGATAAAATGGATATTGAAACAATTCTATCTCCACATCTTGAGAAGTGCCCTCAAATTTCACAACTAAGTGATGATAAGCGTCAGCAATTGGCAGCTATTATCGGCTTTGTGGATGAAACTGTAGGAGTTGACCATTTGGTTAAATGTCTTGCAGATGGAACTAGTATGGGTGGCGATGGAGTCATTCGATGTTATGTTGGCTTGGAACCGAGTGGAAAGGCTCATATTGGCTGGAAAGTTATTGCACTTCAATTACGAAGAATGTTAGATGCTGGAACCAATGTAATGATTTTCCTAGCTGATTGGCACGCTTGGATCAATGATAAATTCAATGGTAATATGGAACATATTCAAACAACTGCAAGGTATATGGAAGATACTTTTAGAGTATTATTGAATAATCCTGAAGAAGGTGATGGAGCAGGACCACTACGGTTTGTTTGGGCATCGACAATAATGGATTCCGGAGAATATTGGGCTCGTGTATTAAGATGTTCAAAAGGTGCTACATTGGCTATGGTACGAAAAACATTCACCATAATGGGAAGAGATGAATCATCTAGTGACCACGATTTATCTAAATTCTATTATCCTGCAATGCAGGCAGCAGATATCTTTGAAATGGACATTGATATTGCAATCGGTGGTATGGACCAAAGAAAAGCACACATGTTCATGAGAGATATGGCAAGTAAATGGAAATGGCAGAAGCCTACTTGCTTGCATACTCCAATTATTTCCTCACTAAAGGCTACTGGCGTACGTATGGAATCCTTTGATCATAAGATGAGTAAATCTGATCCATCCGGAGCAGTACTAGTTCACGATACACAAAAGCAGTTACAAAAGAAATTTCGAAAGGCATACTTAGATCCTGAAGATGACCATTCACCAGTTTACGAATTAGCACAATATGTCGTCCTACCCGAGTTTGGTGAAATCATAGTAACTCCTAACCCGGAATATGGAGAAGAGAGTACCTGGACTGACCTAGAATCTTTCAGAGCTGCCATAAAAGACGGAACATTACATCCATTTGATGCCAAAATGGGAGTTGCAAATGGTATAGCAAAGGGCCTTCAACCAGTGGCAGACCACTTTGAGGCAAATCCACAATTATTGGAAACTGTTACAAAAATCACTAATTGATTAGTCTTCTTGCTCTTCAAGTTCAATGTTCATTTCTGATGCATTGCTAACATTGAAAGGACTTTCTTCAATGCTATGAATCTTTAACAATATTATTCTTCTTGTATCTTTGACAAAATCTCTATTTGGTAAATGGTCAACTGCAACCTGAGCATTTATTCTATGAATTGAACCTGTTGTTAACTCACCAACATATTCATCGTTAATGACTCCGATGTATTTTTCCTCTCCCAAGTTTCTCAAATTACCATCATCATCAATAGAGATTTGACGCAAATTTAGATATTCAATATCTTCATAGTAACAGTCCTCGACCATCAGTTTGATATCTCTTGGTGGGAAAGGTGGCAATGCTCCTTTGTTTTTCGAAGCGAATAGTTCTATACAACTAAAGCACATTTTTGGTGCTTCTCTCTCTCTGGCTAATCTTTGCCTGATTTCAGAACGATATCCACAATCATTACACTCATAAATTGCTTTTTCTATCCATCCAAGTGGCCCTCCCAATGGACTAACAATTACATCAAAAGTCAGCATTGCTGAACGATGTCGCATCCTTAACTCGTCTAGTGAAAAATGATGGTTTTTAGAGAAGTTAACCACTCTTATTACCAAACGTGAATCATTGCTTTGTATCATTGGCTGCTCATTGAGAACAATATTTCCAAGATCTAATGTCCAATCTGGTCTTGTATGGAATTCCGTTCTCAATGTATCATTTAGACAAATACGTGAATGTTCAACTTCTAATCCAAATACTCTCTCTTCAAGTCCGTTCAGTCTCCCGATTTCCTCAGCATGATTATTTGTGAACAATAACCTCCATGCAGTTAGGACTTCTTGCATTATTCTGTCTGGTTCAATACCTTCATCTTTCTTCATGGAACTTACTTGCGAGTGCCGGAGGCTTTCAAACATTCCGCAAAGAAATATAATTTATTCTTCGGTAAGGTTCATCAATCCCACTCAAGTCGGAGAACTACCCCCCTATTGTATAGGGGAGGAGTGACCCATTATGGCAAACATCGCAGTCCTCGTAAAGCAAGTCCCAGATACCAATGCTCGTATCGTTATCTCAAACGACCGAGTTGATTTATCCGCAGTCAAAATGGTCATGTCCCCATATGATGAATTTGCGGTTGAAACGGCTTTACAGCACCGTGCAGCAAGTGGTGGAGAAGTCACTGCAATTACAGTCGGTGGAGCTTCCGCTGACAAGGTTCTAAAGGATGCAAAGGCAATCGGCGTAGACCATATTGTCCGTATTGATTGTGACTCATATTTAGATTCAAACTCACTTCAGAGCATGATTTCAAGCGTGATTAGTGAAATCGGTGCAGATGTAGTCTACTGTGGAAAAGCAGCAGCAGATACTGGCGCTGGTTCAACTGGACCCGGTGTTGCAGAACGCCTTGGTTGGGCAAGTGTATCAAATATCATTTCTGCAACTTTCTCAGAAACAATTTCAGTAGTTGCTCCAGTACAAGGTGGCAATGCAAGAATCAGTGTTGTACTTCCTGCAGTGATCTCATGCGACAAAGGTGATGTCAAGGTTAGAAAACCAAATGTCAAAGGAATCATGCAAGCCAAGAAAGCGCAAGTCGATGTAAAATCTGCTGATCCATCTTCTTCATCGATTAGTATTATTTCTCACAGCCTACCTCCTTCAAAGCCTGCTGGAAAAACATACGAAGGTGGAGCATCAGCAGCTGAAGTTGCTCAACTTCTAAGAGATGAGGCAAACGTAATTTGAGGTGAATATCATGAGTCAAACAATTGTAATCGCAGAAATCGCAAAGGGTGCAATCCATCCAACAACCGCAGAACTAGTAACAGCAGCAAATGTACTTGGTTCCGCTCCAATCGTCATCGTTCCTTGTACTGATTCTACAATGGCAGATGCGGCTGCATCCATTCAAGGAATCTCCAAAGTAGTTGCATTGAAATCCGATATATTCGCTACATATGATGCATCGGGTTGGGCTACTGCAATCGATACTGTTGCACCTAGTGGAACTATTATCACCTCAGCTAACCCGCAATCAAAGGATTTGGCCGCTCGTCTTGCTGCTCGTAGAAATATTCCCGTGGTGCAAGATGTTGTCGCTATTGAAGGCGGTAATTTGGTATCACCAATATACTCTGGAAAGGCAATGCAAACCGTTTCTCTAGGTGGAGATGCTGTAGTCAGTGTCCGAGCCAATATTTTCACAGCATCTGCACAAGGTGCTTCTGCTGATATATCGGTTGTTGACGCTACAGGAGACGTGGCTACTGCTGTTGAAGAGTTCTTAGCTAGAGCAAGTACCAGATTAGATGTTGCTGAAGCAAATATCATCATATCTGGGGGAAGAGGTATGGGTTCTCCTGATAATTTCTCTCACCTTGAGAAAATCGCCGACACAATCGGTGCTGCTGTCGGTGCATCTCGTGCTGCAGTTGATACTTGGGAACCTATTTCCCATTCTATGCAAGTAGGACAAACTGGCAAGACTGTCAATCCTAACCTATACATCGCAGTCGGTATCTCTGGTGCAATTCAACATCTTGCAGGAATGCGTTCTTCAAAATATATTGTTGCAATAAACAAAGATGCAGATGCTCCAATCTTCCAACATGCTGATTATGGAATTGTTGCAACTTGGGAAGAGACTTTGCCTGTCCTTCAAGCATCACTTTCTGCAATGATGAATTGATTATAATCAAAGGTATCTTCCTCTATTGAAGGCACCTCTATTAGGAGAGATTCCTACAAAGGGATTGTTCATTTTCTCTTCACCAATAGTTGTCAGTGGTCCATGTCCTGGGTGAACAATTATTTCATCATCAAGTGGCCATAACTTTTCATGGATAGATTTTGAAAGTAAATCAGAATCACCACCCGTATCAGGTAAATCGGTTCTACCAACAGAACCTGCAAATAGAGTATCACCAACAAAGATGTGATCTGCTTCTCCGTCTATCAACAGCCTAAGGCAACATCCGCCCAGTGTATGTCCTGGAGTATGTAAAATTTCTAAATCAATAGCTCCAAAACTCATCACTGAACCAGAGATTAATTTCTCATCTGCAACCGCTGGCGCGGGTACTTCAAATCCCCATCTCTGACCTGAGGATTGAGCTAGAGATTGTAAGTAGGTGTCATCTTCATGTAAGTACCACTTTACTTTGTAATTATCAATTAGGTCTGGTATATGACCACTATGATCAAAATGCGCATGTGTATTTACCAATGCAATCACATTTCTTTCCGGTAAATCACCATTAGAGTATTCATCTTGACTAGGTCCTAACGACCAATCTGGCCCTCTACCTTGCCAATTGTCTATCCATGCAATCAATCTCTCAGGCTCTGAACCACCATCGATAATTATCGTATC
Organism: Methanobacteriota archaeon; assembly: GCA_009937205.1. Taxonomy (GTDB): domain Archaea; phylum Thermoplasmatota; class Poseidoniia; order Poseidoniales; family Poseidoniaceae; genus MGIIa-L1. The sequence goes on from JAACCR010000070.1 coordinate 13,317, forward strand.
ACCACTAGCTGTATCTGTAACTACTGAACAACGCATTTGTAGAGCACCGACAAAGTAGTTTTCAATAAGTGGTCTTGAAACTGCCATAATACAACCCTCACATACCATCTAATTAGTTTGAGCCTTATTCAATGATGACAGAAACAACATCTGATGTCCAGTTCCCTTCCCCACTTTGAACTCTTAATTCAAAACTATGTCTGCCTATTGACAACTTCACTTTGACTTTACTTGATGTAGATATTTCCCTTCCTGAAGATTCAATCCATGACCAATTAGCAATCCTGTTTTGAGGGTCAAACGAATTACTGCCATCCAATAGAACAACCACAGTGCCATCTTTTGTTGCTGAAATTACTTTATCATCTCCTGCATTAGCTTGAGGCTGGATTATTTCATTAATCGTTTGGCCAAGTTCACCTAATAATTCATTTTCATCAAGCATTGCCATTGATTGGAGATTATCCTCAAATTCATCAACTAATTGAACTATTTCGGTTTCATCCTGAACGGGATCAATCTTTTCAACAACATGTTCGAGATCTTCCATCAGTCCATCAAATCCGATTTCCACCCCATCATCCATCTTTCTTCGTTCTTCCTTTGTCAGAAGTTGAGCCACTGAATCATCTACTCTATAGATTTCTTCAGCAGTTAATTGTGGGACAGAAGATTGTTCTTGATACCATAGTCCGATGTCAGATTTGTCAATCTCATATGCTTCTTCATTCAAATTGATTAATCCGATTGGTTCTTCAGAAGTCCAATCATTTTGGTCTTCTCCAGCAAAAACAAGGAAATTATTTTTTGTATCTGTACATACAAAATCGGTCATCCCTTGGTGTTCAATTTGCCATTTAATCCCCCCATCATCAACACCGTATAGGTAGAACCAGCATGCAGCTATCACCGTATCACCACATGCTGTTAATGATCTGATTGGAAATTGTAAATTAGTAATTATGGATAATTCGTTTGAATGTGAAAGTTTGCCTACATCCCCATTGTCAAAGCCACACCATGTACCATCTTCACTACTTGCGATACTAGTTAATCTGGCTCGTAAATCATGCCTTTGAATAAGTTTGTCACCTGACCACAATTCCATCTCTAATGCTTCTTCATCGCCTGCGACAATTGCATATCCTTCTCGACCTATCATCACAATTCCTTGTAAAGTATGACTCATTGCAGTGATAGATTCTCCTAAATCTCCTCTGCCTGGCCTAGTCCAAGTTTCTTTGCCTTCTATCAAGCATCTAACAATACCATCCTCGCTAGCGACTAGTAACTTTTTTCCCGCAGCAACGATCAAAGCACAATTACTCTGCACTGGATTTTGACAATAATCATTTCCGCTATAACTTACTAAATGCACTCTTCCAATCGAATCCAATACTGCTAAATATTGGTCAAAGCGAAGTAATTTCCTTCCACCAGCTCCAGTTTCATATGTCCATTGCAAGCGACCATCATAGCCAAAACAGTGCAATCCTTCCATCTCATCGATGATGTACAGACTATCGCCTCGTAGTATAATTCCGTTGACTTGTGATGGTCCTTTTATTGTTGTAATTATATTCAAATTATTATCAGATAATTTTGCTAATTTAACAACACCATCTACTTCTGACCAAGCAACTTCATCTCCTACAGATGACATACTAAGTGCAAAGACTCTGCTATCAACCGCAGTGGGATAGCATGTCAGTGTCTTTACCATAACAACTTCACATATCTCATTGCTGAAAACCTCTCCGCAACAAAGTGCAGGATTCAATTCAAGCATTTATCCAGGAAGTAAAATCCGGGTGGGGGATATTGATACTTGGTTTCTCCATGTGATTGAGAAGGGCTACTTTCTCTCCTTCACTCCAGCCACATAGTGGTTCTAATGTCGAAATAGGAGTTGTTTTTACTGCATCTAAGCGCTTTTGAACAAACGGCGCTGCCTGTTCAATTGTCAATCCAAGTACACCCCATGCTGGACGTTGAATTTTCTTTCCAGTCTCATCGGTTGCATATGAACGTGATCCGATGAATGGGTCAAATTTTGACAACATTTTAACCAACTCTTCATCACAGTCCAAAACTGGAATTAGTCTTGTACCCCTACGCATTATCAAAAACGCTCCTAACATGTCATCTCGATTTTTGATTTGAATAAGAACATCCCCTTGAACTCCCGCTGGAAGACCTCCAGCGCCCTTGACTCTCTCTTCAACTAAGGTGACTCTATCATTTTCCATAATCAGTTTAACCCACATATCTGGTTCGCGTAAATTAACGCTCAGTGAATCATCTTCTTCTATTAATGCACCACCTACTGCTGCTGCATATGTCTGACTATTCCACTCTTTGTTTTCACCTACTCGACGAACCCTAACTCCGAATGTTCTCGCTATACCGACTTTGTTGTCTCTACTAAGGAAAGATTTTGCAACTACGCTTGGAGTTAATTCCTCGCACAAAACTACAATTCTATCAAGTGCAACAATGCCTAATATATGACACAATAAATCTTCAACAACTGCAATAGGAGCATCTGAAGAAATAATTTCTTGCTGACGTATCAATTCATGAATAATTGGAGTATTGGAATTGATTGCTAATTGCTCCAAATTCCTTCTCAACGCTTTTTGAAAACCGCTACGAACCGGCTTAGATTTTAGTCCTAATTCTCCGAATCGAAGTATCCAAGAGTTTTGTGTCAATGAAATCGACCTCATTCATCGTCATTGTGCATATCAATGACATCGTCTTCTTCTTGATTATCCTGCTTAGCATCATCGTTTCTTGCATCATATAATTGTTGCAAATATTCTTCGCTAATATCGCCAGTTACATAATCACCGTCAAAACAAGAAGTATCAAAGCGAGTTAACTTAGTTTCGCCAATATTTGTTGCTTCAATCAAATCTTCAAGATTCTGATAGAATAGTTTGTCACATCCAATCTTCTTACTTATTTCATCAATTGTTCGACCATCAGCAATGAATTCATTAACTGCTGGCATATCAATTCCGTATACATTTGGATGACGAACTGGAGGGGCTGCTGAAGCAAAATAGACCTTGTTTGCACCAACTTCGCGAGCCATTTCAATAATCTTTGCAGATGTTGTACCTCGAACTATAGAATCATCTACGAGCAAAACATTCTTACCCCTAAATTCTTGTTCAATTGCATTTAATTTACGGCGAACTGATTTCTCTCTTAGAGCTTGACCTGGCATGATAAAGGTGCGGCCAACATCACGATTCTTTACGAATCCCTCTCTATATGGAACACCCAAAGTGTTGGCCATTTGAAGCGCTGAGATTCTACCCGAATCTGGGACTGGGATTACACAATCAATATCATGATCTGGCCAAGACTCAAGAAGGCGTTCTGCTAATTTCTTCCCTTGTGCTAAACGCGCTTGATAAACTGGAATGCCATCAATTACCGAGTCTGGTCTTGCAAAGTATACATGTTCAAAGATACATGGAGAGTGAAGTACATTTTCTGAACATTGCCTAGTGAATAAATGGCCGGAATTTGAAATGAAAACTGCTTCACCCGGTGCAACGTCTCGTACAATTTCAAATCCAAGTGCAGTAATAGCAACAGATTCGGACGCTACAATCCATTCGGTTTCGCCATCTTTTTCCTTCTTACCGAAGATAAGTGGTCGTATTCCATTTGGATCTCTAAACGCCAACAAACTATAACCAGAGATAATTGAAACACAAGCATATCCACCTTTTGCAGAATTATGAACTCCTGATACGGCTCCAAATAATGCTTCGACATCGATATGCTGTTCTCCACCGATATCTAGACTATTAGTTCTAGAGTATAATTCAACGGCCAGAGAATTTAGTAATAATTCAGAATCACTATTGGTATTCATATGACGCATGTGAACATCTCTCAGATTCACCCTTAGTTCTTCAGCATTGCTTAGATTACCATTATGTGCTAAAGATAGTCCATAAGGTGAATTAACATAGAAAGGTTGGGCCTCTGATCTTGATGATGAACCAGCCGTAGGGTATCTGACATGTCCAATTCCAGTGCTACCTTGTAGACGTAACATATGGCGGCTGTAAAAAATGTCTGAAACAAGACCATTTGATTTTCTTAAGCGAAATTTACCTTGATAGTCGGTCATGATACCCGCTGCATCTTGCCCTCTATGCTGAAGAACCGTTAATCCATCGTAAATCAGTTGATTTACATGTGACCCTTGCCGGCCGACGACTCCAATAATACCACACATTGATGTTGCCCCTAGACAGACCAACAGAACCTTGCTTGTAGCCATTGCGCTTGGAGCGCTAACTAAAAAGAAAAAAAATCAAGCTTTAGGACGATGTGTTTTCTTGCTCCAAGAAAACTTTCGCATGCGAGCAGTCTCGCCATATCCGCATGATGCACATACAGACTTTTGCTTGTGATATGAGTTGCCACCACAGCGACGGCAACGAATGTGAGCAGTCTTTTGACGCTTACCTCTTGATGGAGTACCCTTAGACATAGAAACACCTTGACAGCCAGCCCACCAACCTCCTCCTTATGAAACCGACGGAAAGAAACTGACCCGAAGAAAAGGTCATTGCTAACCTATTCTTCTTCGAACAGTTTACGCTTTGGTCTGGATGTGATTGCCACAAAAGTGCCACCTACTGCAACTGTAACTGCCATGATTAATGCCACTAGCGACACTAATATGCGGACAATATTGGAAAGGGCTTGTGCTCTAACAGATCCATTTTCTTCCAATAACAAATCACCTTGAGATAATAACCATACTGTGATTATTGAACCGAAAATAGTTGCTAGCATCATTCCAAATAGTGGTGCTAGTGGACGATGTCTTGAATCTGCATAGAAGAACATGTTGATGAATAATAACCCTGCACCAAAGGTATAGCCAGTTATCAATGCATTAGCAAATCTCTTGAATGATTGGCTAGTGATATCATCTCCCAATATTACTGCAATTATCATTAATAGCAATGGTGGAGCACTAATTGCCATGATAATTATTTTCCAGGTTTTTGATACTTCACTCATTCTTGCTCACCTCCGATATGCCTAGCAACAATTGAAGATGCTTGTTCTAATTCTTGTTGAGACGGTGCGTCTAAAGATTTTGTAGGTGGAAGGCTGGATTCATAAAACCAGATTACAAATGCAAATGCAAGTATTGACAAACCAACGCCTAATCCTAATCCAAAGATATCAGATACTGCAAGCCAAAAACTATCTCTAAAGATTTCAGCGCTGATATTAGGTCCGTCAAGAATCATTCCTAAGGCTGTTAGAGTGAATGTTAAAGAACAAATCACTAACATGAAATTAGATTCTTGTTCTCGAGAATCACCTAAATATCTCAATGAAAATGCCGCACCACTGCTCAACCCAGTTGACAATAAAAGGAAGGTTGGCCAGAAAACCAACCAATAGGGATTTACTTCACCATTCAACATTGGAGTCCAAGTCCACCAATGCATTCCCTCTAACCATACCAAACCCAAAAAGGTGCAAACTGAACCAACCTTTCTATCGGTTGAAGATAATTTCCCGACTTCCACATTTCCTGAAAAGGCTAACAAATAAATTCCTGTAACCAAGAGAGCGCATGGCCCAACAATAGATCCGAGTAGATGTCCTGCTGCGCTTGAAGGAGATTCAGGTACGGTCACTGGACTAAAGAGGACCATTACAAATCCGATTACTGCGATTATTTTTGATAATCTCTTTATCAAATTAGACTTTGATGACAGCGCTGTGCCTGTCCCAACTACTAATGCGATAGCTGGAAACCAGAACCACAAGGCTGCCTGCATTATCGCATCCATGCAGGGTGCTTAGGCCCCAGCCTTATCAATAATGCCCGTCATATCCCTTAGCAGTGTGGCGTTTTAATGGCATTACTAATGCGGTACGGCTAAATACCCGACCCTTGTGGGCGAGATGCTTAAGGTGTTCTCATGGTAAAAATGCCACGTCAAATAATGCGATACAGTCCATCTGCTGGTAAGCATACTCTGCATACCATTGAGCGTGTCAAGAAGAGACGCGCTTCAGAATTGAAGTGGGGTCAACGCCGTTTCCGTAAGGTTATGGCTGGATACCGAGGTTTCCCTCGTCCAAAGCCAGATGGCCGCGAAAAGCCAACTAAGAGAGTAAATATCCTATACCGCTGTACCGTTACTGGTAAAGCACACTACGCTCCATGTCAGCGTGCAAAGAAGTTCGAGTTAATCGATCGATGAGGTGAATAAATATGACAAGCAATTTCCTAAAAGTCGCATGCCGTGACTGCAGTAATGAATCAACAATTTTCTCCCGTGCTACTTCTGTCATCTCGTGTGATGTTTGTGGCGCAACACTAACCAGCCCATCTGGTGGAAAATCCGACCTAGTTGGATGCAATGTAGTAGAGACCCTGGAATGAGGAGGCTACCCTCCCATGAGCAAAGAAAATCTAACTGGCGGCCCTCAAGAAGGGGAGTTAGTCGTTGTAACTGTAAAAACTGTTAAACAGAACGGTTGCTATGTTGATTTAGATGAATTCAAAGACATAGAAGGTTTCATTTTTATTGGTGAGATTGCCAGTGGTTGGGTAAAGAATATTCGTGGTTTTGTCAGAGAAGGTCAAAGGCTAATCTGTAAAGTTATGCGCACCCGTAAAGATGGCACGTCTTTAGAACTCTCTCTCAAATCTGTTTCCGAAGAACGACGTCGTGGTCGTTTACAGGAATGGAAGAATGAAAAGAGAGCTCATCAATTGTTGAAGGTCATCGGTGAGAGAGTCAGTTGGTCTGAAGAGGAAATTTCTGAAACCGCTGAGGAACTATCAGGAACTTTTGAAACACTTTATGGAGCTTTTGAAGAGGCTGCAATGAAGGAAGGTGCTTTGATCGATGCTGGTTTTGAAGGGGACTGGATCAAAGTATTCATTGAAGTTGCAATTGAGAACATCATCCCAGACTTTGTTGAAGTGCGTGGAACAATCTCATTGAGTATTGACTCAGTTGATGGTATTGAAGTTATTCGTGAATCATTACTTGCTGCAGAAAAGTTCTCTTCAGAAGCAGATGAAATCGAGATATCATGCCATTATAATGGCGCACCACAATATAGAATTGAATTGAAGGCGCCAGATTTCAAAAGTGCAGAGTCTGCATGGGAAAATGCAACAAATGCTGCAATTGAGTTAATGCAAAGTTCTGGTGGAGAAGCGAGAGCTTGGAGAGAGTGATACTTATGGCTAAACAATTACTACAACAATGCCTTGATTGCAACGCATGGTCATTGTCAACCACCTGCCCATCTTGTGGTAAAACTGCACAAGCGGCTGCACCACTAAAGTGGTCACCAGAAGACCACCGAGCAGAACTTCGTCGTAAAATGTAGAATGTTGAAGATTCTTCTTGGCCACAAAGTCTCCCAACTTTACCATCTCTGGAAGAGATGCGTGAATCAGCAGTAGTCAAGATCATTGATGAAGAAGAATGATTTTTCATTAATCAAATCGGCTACCGATTTTAACTCTAATAATAGGGTGCTGCGATTTGAATCAATGTCAAACATTATAACGCGTCGCGTTAGGATTGCTGATTCATGGTTCTAACTGTTGAATGGAGAAACGGCAATACTAGCCTTCCAGAACACACTCTAATGCTGATTGCATTTCCTGGAGTTGGCAATGTTGGCAAGGCCGCTATTGATGCAGTTAACTCAGTCAACAAAACAACGCAAGTTGCTAGACTCTATGATACTTCATTACCACCTTTAGCATGTCTTGATGAAGATGGATTATTGACTCCACCACACTATACACTATCCTCTATAGAATCCACTACTGGAAAGACAGTACTAACGCTAACAGGAACGACACAACCTGTTGATCCTAATAGTCA
>JAACCR010000071.1 GCA_009937205.1 Methanobacteriota archaeon
ATTCCAAAACCGTTCATCGAATAGATAGATTCCTCCAATGGCCAAATTCGATGGAGGATTGGCCGGCTTTTCGACGATGTCAATTACTTTGTTGGCTTCTCCCATAACAGCGACTCCAAATGCTTGTGGATTTTTCTCCTCTCTTGCTAATAATACGCACCCAGGGTTACTTTCTGATGAAATAAATCGTTCAACTGTTTCAGCCATTTCCACAGTAGTGATATTGTCGGAGAAATAGATTAACAATCTGCAATCTTCATTGTGTGGTCGTGCTAATTCCAGTGCAGCAGCAACACCAGAAGGCGTTTCTTCCAACACATAATGAATTTTTTCACCTTCAAAACCAGTGCCAACATGCTTTGCTATTTGGCCAATAAATTGATTTGAAATAATGGTAATATCTTTAATTCCAGATCTTCTAATAGTCCCCAAAGCATAGTCAATTACCGGTCTTTCAAATAACGGTAGCAATGTTTTTTGAGTATATTTTGTGAAGGGAAATAACCGATTGCCATGACCACCAGCCACAAGAATTGCCTTGACCTTCATGAATTAATGCAAATGATTTACCCTTTTGGCCTTACCTATACAATATACACTCAATCGGAGTTTTGACCAATCAATTCTTCAACTGCGCCATCCTTTGAATTCTTTTCAAAATAATCAGTAGTCACCAATTCGGCAAGAGTTTCAACTCCCGCCTCTACTAAATCAGGGTCATTGCTTTGTGACTTTTCCCAGCGCTGTTGAGCCATTTCAGAATAGTTTTCATTAGCACTTCTAACCAATTCTTCAGAATTATATAATTCACCTTCAAGACCATCGAAGACCTTGCCATGCTCAATTGCGTCTCTAAAGTTGGTAACTTCGCCAAATACACCATCTTGTTTTCCCCAAGTAGGTCCCTTTTCATCAGCCCCTCTCGTTCTAGCCATTTCGGAATTTGAGGTAATGCGTTGAGGAATATTCCCAAATAATTTTGTTAATTTTCGTTCAACAATATTTCTAGTTTTAGAATCTTCAAATTGCAACAGTGAAAAATCCATTCTTTGTAGTATTTCGTTGATTTTTTCATTCTTAGATCGCTGTTCGCTAATTAGATAGATGGAAAAGCAAAACAGAATAGCCGAGAGGAATAAGAATTGTAAATCTTGCATTAATCCACCAGCTAAAGTGGCCACCAGCAACACTGCGACAAAAGCGATTTTAGTATTGAATCGTTTTTGCTGCTGCAACAATTCCTCCAATGTAATGGCATCATCGTACATATTCATCCACTCATTATTTCTCAATAATTTTATTCAATTTTTCAATCAAGCCATCATTGTCTAAATCTTCTATTTTCCAGCCCAATGATGCGATTGAAGCGGCCTTACTTTCTTCAATACTTTTACCCATCCGTTCATGACCATATTGAATCAGTGCTAAAAATAAAATCAGACAACCGATAGCAACCTGATAAGAATAAAACATTGCGATCACTCCAGATGTAACCACTGCAGGAACTAAAGAAAAAATAGTACGGTTTTTCCTACGAGATTCCGTTTCAAAAGAATCTAATATTCTTTGAGCGGCTTGTTTCTTGGTCATCGCCATAACAGTGGCAAAACCCTCTTGGTTGTCAATTTTATCATTGAATTAGTCATTCAGCAAAAACAATTGAACTAAAATCCGGTGGCGAATCCCAATTTGTTGGAGTCGGTGCTGAGGTATTGGATTCCTGCACCAACACACTGTCCTGCATTGTAACATTTTGACGAGGTTCATGTAATAATTTATTCAACACATCAACTAAGGTTTGCTGCATTTTAGCAGTTTGATCAGCTTGCATATTCAGAAGGCGATTCATGCTATCAAGGGTGTTATCTTGCCTTCCCCCGTGCGTTTCCATGGCTAATGTTTGAGCGTTAATGGCTTCTTCCTGCCTTGACAACAAATGTCGCGCAGCAGGAGAGCCGACTGCATCCCGCCTCTGGATTTCATTTATTGCTAATATCAAGTTTGTATTGGTTGTTGATAATTCATTTTGCAATTGAAATATTTCTCTTCCTGAATTTTCAAGTTGATTACGCAATATATGGCTCTGCCTAAACAATCTTTGCTGCTGCCCCCTATGATACGATGATTCTGCCAAGAAAGCAGAAGTTATTGCAATAGCCAATGTAGCAATAAAATCAACTCCAAACACAGGGAGAATCACCATCAACATAATTCCAATCGTTACCGATTTTATTATTCCCATGTATTATTATTGGTGCCAATGCCATATCAAACAAAGGCTGGGGCATAAGGGGCTCCCGATTTGATTAGACCAGTGGGATAAAGCAATCATCGTCAACTTCAACTAAACCGCCTGTTGTCAGAAGATGTTCCAACGCTTCTTCAGTTTCTTTTACATTGACTCCATGTTCGATCATACCAGTAAATATTGACTCCAATGTTGCTACAGGTTCACCTTTGCCCATTACAGACTCAACAACAAATAGCATTAGTTGACATGCAATCGCCAATAACGGGTCATCTCCGTGGTCATCGGGCAGGAAGTTAAGGAAGGTATTGACTGGATGCGTGATGTCGTCAAGTTCAACAGGATTTTGCAGATTCGGCTCAGCAGCTCTTTGCCCAAGGCCTCTAATTCCATGATTATCATTTAGATCAAAACAGTCAAAAAGATTTTTTTGATTCGGGTCAATATTGCCATCAGATAACGGTTCTAATCGCTTTGCGATAGCATTGACTCTGTGTAATCTCTGTTCAATAGTTAATCTTTCACGATTCAAATCTAATGATATGATTTCAAGAGTCATATTTGCCTGGTCTATCATCCATTGACGTAAATCCCATTCGGGGTCGATCCCAGCCATAGTATCCGCAAGTCTCTGAATCTCGTTAGGTAGCGAGTTGAGGTGTATTTGTTTCTCAGAATTGTCGTTTCCATCCTCGCCCATGTTTGTCCAACTCAAGAATGACAGCCTATGAAGCATACCACCAATCAATGACCATCGTTTCCATTCCAAAGGTGAATGACTACGGTCCAAATGCGAAAGGAATTAGCCTACAGTGGATGCCAACCTTATACTTCAGCCGAATACACTTTTTCTAAAGCCTATCAATGCGTGACTCATTCTTAACCCCATTAAACAATTAGGGTCGCGTTCATGTAGGAGTTGCCTATGCAAAGATAACATGAGTGACTATCGTATTGCAATTTTGCCGGGCGACGGCACTGGTAGAGAGGTGGCTTTAGAAGCCCAAAGAATCCTTGATACCATTGAAGCAAATACTAATATTGGCTTTGAGCAAACTGTAATTCCATGTGGCGGTAAAAACTATTTGGATACAGGAGAAGAATGGGCCGAAGGGTCATTTGAGTTCTGCCGAGATGAAGCCGACGCCATCTATTTAGGAGCAATCGGCCATCCAGGGGCAACTTTGGATAACGGCGATCTTGCTGGCGGTTCAGTTATTCTAGGAATGAGAAGCGGATTAGATCTTTATGCAAATGTCAGACCTATCAAACTCTATGAAGGAGTGCCACACAAAATACATGGTAAATTCACCCAAGTTTGGCAACCGGGAATGGTCGATATGACTATCCTGAGAGAAAACACAGAAGGATTGTATCATTCACTACTAAGGAGAAGCGCTGACCGAGCCTTAGGTAGAGAACCTTACGAACCTCCGGAACTAGAATTTCCAGGACTATCTGGCGAAGTTGCTTATGACCCACGGCCAATATCATCAGTTGGCAGTGAACGCCTAGTGCGCATGGGCTTCGAAATTGCAGAAACAAGAAATGGTGCACCAGTAGACGGGGTTCAAAGAGTAACTTGTGTCGACAAATCAAACGTTACTAGAGGTTGTCAATTATTCCGCAGTGTCTTTGAGAGAGTTGCATTAGATTATCCAAAATCAGAACTCGATTACAGTTATATTGATGCATTTATGCAGTGGATTACGCGTTCTCCAGAATACTACGATGTAGTTGTAACTTCCAATATGTTTGGAGATATTGCGACTGATTTAGGCGCTGTTTTGCAAGGCGGCATGGGAATGGCAGCTTCCGGAAACATTGGTGATAATCAAGCATTCTTTGAACCAGTTCACGGCTCTGCACCAAAGCACGCAGGACAGAACAAGGTCAACCCAATCGCTTCAATAAATTCCATTCAAATGATGATGGATTGGCTAGGGCGTAAAAAGTCAAACGAGCAAATGGTTCAAATTGGAAAACTAATCGATGATAGTGTAGCAGACCATCTCAAAGATGGTAAGAATTTGACATATGATCTAGGTGGTAATGCTTCATGTTCATTCGTTGGAGAGGGTATTTCGTCTAGACTAGCTGAAAAACTTGCAGAACAATTTTGATTAAGACAAACTGGAAGTAATGTGGTCTATTGCAGACTGAAGATTATTGTTATTATCATAATCAGTACGCGGTGTTCTAGTGATTTTCTGCATAGCACCATGCAATAGATTCTCGGCAACTCTTGATAATTCGTCAACGATTGTAACGCTCCCCATCTTTGCTGAGCGTGATAGTGGATTCAAATCTATGACGAGAACTACTTTGCCCATTGCCACAAGTGCTTCGCAGCGGACTCCATCTTCAAGAGGAACCAAAATAACATCGCTATTGTATATTCCATTTTCACAACACTTTGCTCTCGGCCCCTCAAGTCCAGGTATTTTGGCATCTGGGTTTTCCCCTAAGATTTCAACATCTAATCGATTGGTATCTCTGATTTCATAAAGGTGGCTTAGTAAAGCGTTCATCCTTTCTGGAGTGCGATAGAAAATATTGACTTCAACAGGGATTTTGAGTAAACTTGCTAATTGCATTAATTCCTTTCCAGCAAGAGCAATAGCATTTCCATTCAAACTGATCACAGCAGAGTCAGCATTTTGTAAATGTGCTAAAGCTTCCATAGTAGCATCATGAGCACTCGGAATTGTAGTTTCACCAAGTAGGTAATCGTATGCTTCACCTCTTCCATGCGCAATTAAGGCACTATCGGCGAGCATTCCTGCCTTTGCGGCCATTTCTAAACGATGACGCATCAATAATGATTGATAGCGGGGATGGCTTTTATCGGCAGCAAAATCAGACATTACAACGCCTCCTCAAGAACTGTTGACCAACATTGAAACATCAAGTGGTGCAACACCGCGATTTATTGTGCTAGTAGAAAGAATATCTAATCCACATTCCTTCCAATCATTGATTTCGTTGAATGTAATTCCACCACTCGCTTCAAGAATCACGTGTTCGCGTATTGCTAACTCAGTCATCTCATCTGCAACTGCTTTACATCTTTCAGGATTAAAATTGTCCAACATAATTACTAATTTAGATAAATTTTCTGAAGAACGGCGGGATGACCAAATCATCGCTGCCATCATCGCTTCCTTTTCCTCTCTAACCTCTACTTCTAGGAAAGCACCACACTGTTCAATATCAACAGATTGTAGATATGAAGTGATTCTATTAGCATGGCCATCGATATCACTGAGCATAGTTGCAAGGTCATTTTCTTTGATCATTGTAGCATCGTTACGATTGAGGCGATGTGTTAGCCCGCCTCCCATATGAACTGCCCATTTGTCCAATAATCCCCACACCGTTTTTCTGGTACAAGCGATTTGACCTGGGGCGATAGATGACCATTTCTTGGCCTCAGAAGCAATTCCAGATAAGTAGCCAATTATATTCAAAATACTTCTTTCCATTGTTAAGAGTGATTCTCTATCACCACTGAGAGTAGCGACTTCATCACCACTGGATACTTGTTTGCCATCTGTTGCTCGCCATGAGATTTTCAGTGACGGAGCCCAAATTTGTAGCATATGGTCGACAGCACAAGTACCAACAATAATTCCATCTCCTCTAGCAAAGAGAGTTGCTTCTACTTCATCACCTCTTCCAAAAGATGGCATTTCTATCCCATCATCTGCAACAATTGAGCCTACCCAACGGTCAATACTGCCGAGTAGTAACCTGCTAGGCCCTTCGTCCGCAGTCCACAACAGGTGGCCACGGTGATGTGGGGGTTTCGCCTTCTCTGCCATGACAACTGCTATGTGTGACTTAACTTCAACTAATCCCTCACCGCTCAAACATTGATGGGCGATGAGTTGCACGGCCCAACATGGTGCGAGTCCTCGTCATAGGAGCAGGTCTGGCTGGACTCTCAGCAGCATTGGCCGCAACCTCCGCTGGACACCATGTTGTAATCGTTGAAAAAGCAAAAAGAATTGGTGGGCGAGGCACTTCACAACACATTGATAATTTTGCAATTGGACATGGTCCTCATTTTGTTTTGAACAAAGGGCCACTGGCGAGATTAGCAACAAAACTCAGTACTGTAAAAATCGCTAAGTTACCCTTGCGACTGCATCGTATAGAAAGCGTTGGTAATGGAATTATTAGGCCTCAAGGTAATCCTAGAAAAGTAATTGAAAATAAAAAAGCTCTCAAGTCAAAAGATTCTAACAACCCTCACGTAATAAATGCTCAATTCATAAGTGGTTGGGGTATTGATTCAGAATCAAGATATCGAGCATTATCTAAGGGCAATTTATCTTGTATCGTAGAAGGCTGGTCGGGCTTAGTTGGCCGTTTAGCGATGGCATTAGATGAAGTCGGTGTGCTGATAGATTCCTACCTGGAAGTTGTTTCCATCGAGCAAGGCAAGGTGCAAATAAGTAATGGAACAACAGTTGAAACAGATGTCATAATATTGGCTTGTGGCCATAGTAAAACACGTAGTTTGGTTAGTGAACTAACTTCTTGTTCAGGGCAAATCGGATTGCCAAAAAGTCAACCAATTACCGCCTCAATCGTCGACGTATCACTTGACTCCAAGCCCCTACAACAACTTCAGGCAATAGTTGATGGTCAAAACAAAATGGCTATTTTTGATATGAAAAATATTCATCCAGCGGTTGGCCCTGGTGGGAGTCTATTGAGCGCGATTGCAACCGGTGGAAGTGAACAATTTAATTCTTCACAGGAACGCCTCGAAGGTCTCTACAAATTCATGGATGAGAGGGCTAGTGGTTGGAGAGATCACATTATTTCAGAGAGAGGGCAGAGTAAAATTTCACTTTATCCAAACCCAGAGACTCCAATTGAATTTGATGCCTTTTCAAATCATAATATTCTTCTAGCCGGGGATTGGATTGACAATGAATTTTCATTAGCTGATGCTGCGGTTGAATCGGGTAGGCAATGTGGAAGACATATCTCAAACTTATTTGATTGAATCCTTATCCACCGTCTAGCCTGAGAGGGAAACATGCGCCTAGTGTCATGGAATGTCAACGGTCTTCGGGCTGCAATCCGCAAAGGAATAGATGGATACTTCGAATCAGTAGATGCGGATATTTGGATGCTGCAGGAAACTCGTGTTTTAGAAGCACAGTTTCCGAAGGGTTGGAACTGGCCAGATGGCTATTCAGTTCACCTTCACCCAGCAGAGAAAAAGGGATATTCAGGAGTTGCCACATTGTCTCGCGGTGAAATGACTCAAGTTGCTACTGGAATGGAAAGTAAGTTGGATCCAAACGATTCAGAGGGTCGAATAATTGTTTCAAAGCATGGCGAGTTAACCTGTATCAATACCTATTTACCAAGCGGTTCAAACAAAGAAGAACGTCAATTATTCAAGGAATCTTGGATGGCTGAATGGAGGCAATGGTTACAACCATTCCTAGCATTGGAGACTCCAGTAATCGTTTGTGGTGATCTTAATATTGCGCATACAGAGGATGATATTTGGAATGCAAAAGGTAACAAGAAGTCGAGTGGTTTTCTCCCCCAAGAAAGACAATGGTTCAGTGATTTACTCAATGATGGTTGGAGTGATGTATTTCGCGAACATGTTGGCGAGGGTCACAAAGAATACTCATGGTGGTCCAATAGAGGGCAGGCAAGAGTCAAAGACAGAGGCTGGAGAATCGATTACTTCCTTACCAATCCAGCGGCTTCAAGTCTAGTCAAGGACATCTCAATAATCCGACAAGGTGGACTAGATATTAGTGACCATGCCCCAGTGGTATTAGATATTGATTTGTGATTGAGATACATTGAAGAGTGCTCGTACCGGAATACTCAAGCCTTCCTTACG
>JAACCR010000072.1 GCA_009937205.1 Methanobacteriota archaeon
CTCCAGCAGTTGATATTGCCATGACTGCAATGGCAACAGGAATACACAGTTCCTTGGTCGCTGCTTTGACTAAGGCAGACTTAGTTACAACGCTTCAAGGCGATGGACCATTCACAGTATTTGCACCAACAGACCAAGCATTCATTGATGCAGAAATCGATTTGGATTCATTTACTACAGATGAAGAAATTGCTGTTCTAACTGATATCTTACTTTACCATGTTTCCACAGAATGGGTCGATTCAGCAGGGTCTAATGAAACCGTAGCAATGGTTAACGGAGATAATGCTTCATTCACAGTAACTGATGGAACTGTAATGATTGGAGATGCTACTGTAGTGTTGGCTGATGTCCCAGCTAGCAATGGAATAATCCATGTGATCGACAAGGTACTAATGCCGCCAGTTGACCTAGTTGACATTCCAACTGTTGCTGACGGAACTGGAATCCATACAGCATTAGTAGCAGCTCTTACTAAGGCTAACTTAGTTTCAACACTTCAGGGCGATGGACCATTCACAGTATTTGCACCAACAGATCAAGCATTCACTGATGCAGGAATCGATTTAGATTCATTTACTACAGATGAAGATATTGCAACACTTACAGATATCTTGCTGTACCATGTTTATTCTGGAGCAGTCAATGCCGCTGATGTAACAGATGGATTGACTGTAACAATGGTCAATGGTGATGAAGCATCATTCACAGTCGCGGATGGAACAGTGATGGTTGGAGGTGCTACAGTGACAATTGCAGATGTAGCTGCTAGTAATGGCGTAATCCATGTCATTGACAAGGTTTTGATGCCACCTGTAGATGTAGTATGTGATGTTACAATTGGACTTTCTTCAAGTGGATATAAATTCTCTCCATCAGTGGTTTCTATTGAAGTAGATCAAACAGTTTGCTGGTCATGGTCCGATGCAGAGATGGAGCACAATGTTAAGGAAGTTGAAGAATATAAATCAGCTACATTTGTGGAAGGTGGGATTACTTCAGGAGCATCAAATGTTACTGTTGAATTCCATTATACATTCACAGAGAATACAACGTTCTACTATGCTTGTGAACCTCATATCTCGTTAGACATGTTTGGTAAGGTAATTGTAGGGGATGGCGGCATTGAGCCAGTGGACGACTCTAGTGTAAGCGATGAAAAGAGTACACCTGGATTCCTTGGAGTAACCATGCTTCTAGCAACTCTAGGTGCTATTCTTTATTCTGGAATCAACCGTTCTGAAGAGTTGTGATATGTTGAACTGGAAACGATTTGTTGCTGGTACAGTGGTCTTGTTACTTCTGTCGGCAGCAATATGGATCTATATGGTTTCGACATATGAATCTGGCTTGGGGACTTCTAACACAGTTCTTGTCAGTGATTCCAATTCTTCAATAGATAATTCTAGTGATAATAAAATGTTAGAATTATCATTCGATACGGGTGCTGAAGATTTACTCTGGGCTTCGTTAGGAATTGAGATGGAAATCGAAGGAGCAATGCACACCTGTTCGTTTGGTGTCCAATCAAATCCGGGGCAATCTGAAGCATTAATATCAACTAATTTAGGAGCGGATGGACTTACATTCACTACAGTTGTTAATGCAACAGATGATGAACAGTTCACGTTTTTAGATATTGGAGAACAAATAGAAGGTACTGAATCTAATTATTGGATGAAGTTTTCTTCTACCGATATATTCCTTGATGATGGTGTTAAATGGTTATTTTTAGATGATGCAGATTTTAAAGAGGTTAACGAAATACCAAGTGATAATCTATCTAACAATACAGAAGATAGACTTGAATGGTACACATACGATCTTTCAGTTCATCGAATAGACCCCAACGATGGAGTCTATGTGGTGGAAAAGAATGACATGTGGTTCAAAATAAACTTTCTATCATACTATAATTCCGATGATGAGAGCCGTTTTCCAGCAATGCAGATCGCTGCATTGAATGGCACTGATTTTCCAGCATTAAGCAATTCAGATTTAGTTGCACCTTCACCATGTATAATTCTTACAGAAGATTCGGATACTGATTATTGGAATGCAAATGAAACAATAATTCTTGCTGAAAATGGAATTAATCTATGTAGTCAGAGTTGTGAAATTAATGTTAAAATTAAATTTGAAACAACACCTGTTGATGTTTCTAGAACGGAATTGATTTAGTGAAATTCCTACTATTGCTGATTAGAACCTACACCTTGGTAATAGGTTTCAACCGCCGAATCCAATTCATCAATCGCATTCGCTTCATCAACACTTAGAGTAACTCCATCGCGTCTTAATGCCTTACCATCAACCCATAGGTCGAGGCAATCCGCACCATTGAATACTAAATGTGCAATAGGTCTATCATTTTGTCTTCCAACCGGACGCATCCTAATATCATCTAAATTCCAAACAGCCCAATCTTGACTATCTTTGGTAGCCATTGAAAATATCTCAGAGGCTGGAAGTAATGTCGGATCCCAATGGTCATGGCGTTGTACTAAACTAGCTAGTCTTGCTTCAGCCAGAATATCTAGGCCATTTCCAGAACTTGCAGCTCCATCGGTTCCAAGGCGAACATCAACCCCTGCATCGTTGTATGCTGGAAGCGATAGAGTCCCTCCACATGCTAATTTCATATTTGATGAAGGACAATGTACAGCAGTAGCCTCATGTTTGGCCAAGATTCTAATTTCATTTTTCTTAACCCAAGATGCGTGAGCACATATTGTGCCCTCTTGGAAGAATTCGATAGAGTCTAGGTATTCAACTGGATAGAGTCCAGTTTTGGCATGATGTTCAGCGACTTCTTTTCTTGTTTCAGAAACATGGATGTGTAAGCGTGCTTTTCTTTTTGCTGCCAATTCAGATGCCTTTCTCAAAGTTTCTTCTTCACACAAATATACCGAATGAGTTGCAATTGCATAATTTATACGATTTAAAGGCGAGTTTTGTTGTAGTAATTGGTCCATTTCAGCAAGTGCTGAAGTTGCACTTCCATGTGAGGGGAGCGCTATATCGCTTACCGGCCCGCCAATCAATCCTCTTAATCCAGCCTCATCGAGAACTTTACCTGTGACACTTGGATGAAAGTACATATCAGCGGCAAATGTTGAGCCTGTTCTAATCATTTCAGCAGCAGCAGCTTGGGTACCGACTCGAACATATTCCTCGTTAATTTTCGCTTCGGTAGGGAATATTGCTTCATTTAACCATCGATGAAGAGGAAAACCATCACTGAAATCTCGAGCGTTTAGTTGCATTGCAAGGTGGGTATGCCAATTTTGTAAACTGCGTGTAATCAATCGCTTTGAACCATCAATTTGTTGGGCGACATCTTCGTCACCATTTGATTGTGACCAACTTCCGTCACTATGTAATAACACATCTCCAACAAATTGTTGACCACTCTCATCGTAGAGAACGGTATTGAGATAGCGTATGCTATCATCGTGCGACATGGTTAGTGCTCGCGCCATTCATTGAAGAATCCTAGCCTCTAATCAGGACAACAATAAATGAAATATTATTCATTGATTGTCCACTGGTTTAATTATCTCAACTGCGAATTGTTTTGCACTAGCCTCTAGGCTTGCGATTCCAGGCAAAGTACGTCCTGCAATATAATTCAATGAAGCACCGCCGCCGGTAGAAACATGATCCATCTTATCGGCTAATCCGCGCTTAACAACTAGTGTTGCAGTGTGGCCGCCACCCATGACAGTATAGCCCTCTGCTTCAGCACAGGCATTGAGTATCTCAATCGTTCCCAATGAAAAATCTGGAAGTTCAAATATTCCGGCTGGCCCGTTTAGAATTATTGTACCAGCCTGTTTAATCGCTGCAGAAATAGCCATTGTCGATTGAATCCCCAAATCGATTAGCGGTGCTTCAACCGGCAAATCTGAAAGGAATAAATCAACTCTATTAGCCTCAATATTGGCTGCTAAGTCAACTGGTAAGTGAATCTGCTGCGAGAAATCATTGAGTAGTGATTTGGCAGTCTCAACAGTTGAATGATAGTTATCACCTAGTTCATTGACTAGGAAGTTGTGATTTAATTCACCGATATCCACTCCTGATAATTCGACCATCATATTGGCTACTCCACCAGTTACCCACACACTATCGGCAATACCCTTGCGCAGCATATTATCGGCGACAGTAACAGAGTCATCGACCTTGATACCACCGAGTATGGCCATACAAGGTCGTTGTGGATCTTCTAATGCAGAATCTAATTTACGAATTTCCTGACCCATTAATTCACCTGCAACACATGGTATTTCATGAGTGAATCCAGTGATAGAAGGAGTGGAGCGATGAGCGCATGCAAAAGCATCGTTAACAAAGATATCAGCAATTCCTGATAACGCTTGGACCATTTTTGTCTTTGCCATTGTTGTAAAGCCACCGGTGGTTGAAATCTCTTGTTCATCCATCCTTACATTATTGAGCATCAATATCTGCCCATTTTGTAATTGTTCTATTGCTTCCATTGCCTTTGATCCATAGATATCATCGACCCATTTTATTTGTCGACCTAGCAATCTACCAAGTTCTCTAGAGTGTCCTAAAGTGCTGGTGAAATCATTTTTCCCAGGTCTAGATTGGTGTGCAAGAATAATCACTTTGGCCTTAGAAAGTTGATTCAAAGTAGGAAGAATCGCCTTTATTCTCGTATCGTCGAGAAAAGTGTTTGTCGCAGGGTCCATTGGACAGTTAATATCGACGCGAACAAGGACAGTCTTGCCCTCAACGTTGACATTGTCCAAGGTCAGAACCCTTGCCATCAGTTCACTCCAACAGCCGTAGGTTTTTGTATTCCTCGGCTAATAACCCAATAAAAATCATCGAACTTGTGTTTAGCGGCTATGCCGATAAGGTGTCAAAGCGCGCGTCTTCAACAGCGCAATAACGCGAAAGGTGAAATAGGCTTCAAAACCGCTAACATTTGATGGGGCGCGAAACATCAGAGCAAGATGGTGTACTGGATGGTGCACGGCGTCGCGCTGGTACGGTCACCTCATCCTTCGGTGTGTCAAAACGAGAAGGACACGATGCTTCGATATATTATGGAAGTAGATTGAACGAAGGACAAGTATCCTCGAGAGAAGTAGGTTCAGAGAACCAATTACCACCCACTAGTGCTAACAAAGTTATTTGTGGTGATTCACGAGCTCTAGACCTACCAGATAATTGCGTTCAATTGGTTGTAACTTCACCACCATATAATGCTAGTAAATCATATGATGAAGATTTGAGTCTAGCAGAATATTTACAGTTGCTATTCGATGTATTCCAAGAGTGTTACAGAGTATTGGCGCCTGGTGGGAGAATGGTTGTAAATGTTGCAAACCTTGGTAGGAAGCCATACATTCCTCTATCCAGTCACATCAACTTAATGATGAATCAAATTGGCTTTTTAATGCGAGGAGAAGTGATTTGGGATAAATCTGCAAGCGCTGGTTCCTCTTGTGCATGGGGTTCATTCCAAAGTGCAAGTAACCCTTGTCTAAGAGATATCCATGAATATTTACTAATTTTTAGCAAGGGTGATTACAAATTACCACGCGATAAAAAACAAAGAGAACAAGGTAGAATTGATACAATCTCACGTGATGATTTTGTAAAGCATACAAAATCAATTTGGAGTTTTGCAACGGAGAGGGCAAGCAGGGTGAACCATCCAGCACCCTTCCCAGTTGAACTACCAAAACGATGTATTGAGATGTACAGTTTTGTCGGGGATGTTGTTTTAGACCCATTCAATGGTTCTGGTTCAACCTGTGTGGCTGCAAAAATGACCGGTAGAACCTATATTGGAATTGATCTTTCCGAAGAATACTGTGAAATCGCACAACAGAGAATAGATGCCGCCGAAGAATTTGTTGTCGCAGAAATAGAATCTTGAGTTGTTTTTGAGCATTTTCTCAAGCGGAGTCATTTTGAACGGATGACACACCCAATGACATGATGACAACTTGGTCGGAAGCCGATATCGTTGGCCCAGAGGGCGAAGATTGGCGCGTACCTGTATCCGAGTTAGAGTCCCGCCTAACCCTTCTATCATCTCTTTTGGCCGAAGCAGGTATTGGTGGAGCTATCATTCAACACCCGGTCGATTTGTATTATTATGCGGGGGGCAGACAAAATGGTTCACTCTTTGTACCAGCCAAAGGAACCGCTGCGACTTGTGAATTGGGCGGAGATGGTCCAACCTTCTTCGTTCGCCGTTCATTGAGAAGGGCTATTTTTGAAGCAGGTGGCGATGATGCGCCACTCAATGTGTGCTCTTTCCCTTCGATGCAAGGATTCGCTCAGCACCTGAAGGATATGGGCGCTCAAGGGTCAATCGGTTTACAGCATGGGGAAGTACCGGCTTCTCTTTACATGTTTTTCAATGAGAAATTATCTCTATTCGGACAATGTCCTGACATAACAGAATTGGTTCACGGGCAAAGAGAAATTAAGTCTGCCTGGGAGATTGAAATGTTAGAAGCAGGTGCAGTAATCCAATTAAAAATGTTTGATGCAGTTGCAGAGGCTGGTGCTGAAGGAGTTACTGAATTGGAACTAGTTGCAGCCGCCGAGGCGGTTAGTCGCGCAGAAGGATACGGTGGTTCAGTACAGATGCGCCGCTTTCCAATGCAATGTGATAGAGGTGTAATCATCGCAGGACGGGCTGGAGGAATCCCATCCTTCTTCGATTCAGCATTAGGTGGAGTCGGTGCACATCCACTATCCAGTATGGGGAGTAGTTTCAACAAAATCAAGGCTAATGAAACAGTTCTAGTTGATTTATTACATATTCATCGCGGCTATGTTGTTGATGCTACCAGAATGTTTGTCGCGGGGCATTTAGATGAAAAATGGAATTCACGGCTTGAAGATATATTGGCGGTTAAAGATACGGTAGTCGATGTTTTGGGTTCGGGCGAGACCTGCCAGCAAGCATGGAGGCAAGGACTTGCATTAGCAGATGAACTTGGCCACAAGGATCACCTGATGGGAATGAATCCAGATCAAAGTAAATTCCTTGGTCATTCTGTTGGATTACAATTGGATGAGACTCCAGTTGTTGCAGAAGGCTTTGATAGGCCGCTACCAATTGGTGGCACTATGGCAATAGAGCCGAAATTAGTATATTCAGATGGGAGTATCGGTAGTGAAGATACTTGGGTGAGGGATGAAGATGGAATGCGTCCTCTCACAGCAGATAGAGCAATTCCATGGGTAACGGAGTGGTAATGATGGAACAAACAATCGATGAGAATGATGATTTCACAGAAAAACAACAAGATTGGGATGAGTCTGATGTTGGTAAGCGTATTATCAAGCGTGTGACAATTAATGGAACATACTTGAACGAATTAATTGTACAAGTATTTTGTCGATTCTGTGGAGCAGAATTCATTGGACCTAGTAGAGAGGCCGGTGGCTTTCTCGGAGGACATGAGTGTCTCCATTCTTGGGAAATAGCGCAAGAAATGAATAGAGAAGACGGATTAACTGAATAATTCACTCAAACGGATCAATCTGGACAATTTGTTCTACATCGATTCGCTTCAATCCTGCTTCACGAGCTACATATGCTGCTTTGGCTAGCATATTCCTCATCCAGCCCAAAGACATCAAAGTCTTCATCTGATTAATCGATTCAATGAATTGAACCGGATTGCCACCTAATTGGGCATGCTTTCTTATCTTTGATTCTAAATCTTCAACGACCATGTAGTATGTGTCAACCAATTCATCTACTGCATCATTAGTAACAGGCATTCTTGCATGTGTTTTGGCTAGTGACATCAAAGAAGAATGGGTCAAAACACCACCACCTTGTGATATTGTAAATTCTTCTGTTTCAACCTGAGGAGTAATTGTAATTGAGTCTGAATCTTCTTCACTAAGGCCTAGGCCAGAAATCGCAATTTCTAGATGACGCGGTTTTATTGTTGCTACACGGTCCTTTGTAGCCGCAGCCTCTGCGTGCTTTATCAGAGTTGATAGATGGGTCTCAACCTGTTCTATACCCGCCTGAACGGCAGCCGAACCTACCGATTCGATATTCCCTAACTGTTCGATCATCAATTCTCGAGTTCTATTGTAATTCAAGCGTGTTCGTTTTGGATCATCCAATGTTTTTCTCTCAGGGTCTTGAGTCAGTGTTTCAGATTCCATTAGGGGGACTATACGAGCGATTTCAGTACAGGAAAGTTCAACCAAAGTTTGTTTGACATCACCGGATAAACGCATGTCAGTAAAATTACTTGCAACAGCACCAATGTGTCCTGACGAGTATGGCTTGGCTGGCATATTGGACTGTCCCCGCAGGTATGCCTTGAACAATGTGGTTGTTATTGTTGAATAACCCCTCTGCAATCATAAAAATGGTAAGGAATTATCAGTTCAAAGGTTCAAATATTGTTGAAATAAATAATCTATCAAGAAGAAGGGTTTTGATAAGAGCGACCCTTCGGCTTGACCTGTCGGAGGAGATGTTATGGCAAAGAAGGACACATATCTTGCACTATTACGCCGTGGAATAGACAATACCACAGCGCAGACATTAGCCGATTCAGGCTTAAAAATCGGTGATTTAAAGAAAATCGACAAAGATATGTTGGTGGAGAATTATGGGCTCAAGCCAGATATCGCTCAAGGTGTCATTGAAATCATCACCGCTGGCCACACATCACATGGAGCGGAAAGATATCTCTCCAAGGTTCTTGCACCGGAGAGAAAGCAAGAATCAAAGATTGAGGAAATTAAATTCAAGCGTGAGAGAAAGGACGTTCTTACCGAATTAGCAGAGCAAAAGGAACGTCTTAAACTCGCTAAGGTTGAAGCATTTAGAGAACAGAAACTTGTAATGAATCGTCTTGGTAAGACAATTGAATTAATCGTAAAGTTGGAGAACAACTTGTATGATGAGGATAAGAAAGACCAGAAAGTTAAAATCCGTGACCAATTAGAAACAAGAGGTCTAGAGGCTGCAAGAGATCACGAAATGCTTGATTTGGAAGGAACACCTCAAGACATTGTAGATTTCCGACGCAATCATGTTCCAGGTTTGATTTTCCATGCATGCGCAGAATGCGGCGATGAAATGGACCCTAGGCAAGCTAGAGATACTGATAGAATGGACGAATGGGTTTTGATCTGTTGGGAATGTGAAACAAGCTTCGTTCCAGCTTTGGCCGCAATGGTAGAGGACAGACTCTCCAATGGAACGAGAATCATTATCGATGAAGAAGCAGGACCACGTAATCCTGTACCTCCAAAGCCGGCAAGTTTGGACTTTACTACAGTTAACAAACAAATCATGCAAGATTTGGAAGAGACCGGTGCTTCTGCAGATGAGATCTCTAAGGCGGTTGAAGCGAGTGACCTCGTTGGTGGATTAATGGAAATCAATGACTGGATTGACAAGAAACTCGATGCTAAGGATTACATCCAAGCACAAGAAGATCGTGAAGATTTCATTCTCAGAACTGGTGCAGGTGCAACTAAGTTCAACAAATGGATGAAGAAGGCTGGTTTGTTCTTCAATAAGCAGACTGGACGTTGGACTCGCCACAAGGATGTTCGTTGAGGTGGATTTATGTCCGCAGGGACAGTATCAGCAGAAGTGGGTTTTGGCACACTTGATTATGAAGGCGAACCAGTGATTAGGTTCTTACGCGGAATGCACTTGATGGGACAGACCCCATACGTTGAAGGGAAAACATTGGTTGAACATGCCGTTGAAGCCGGAGTTGAGATTCCAACAAATTGTAAGTCTGGTACTTGTGGTTCATGTATGGTTACATTGCTGATGGGCGAGGTGCCATTACCATCACCTCTTCCTCCTGGCTTAGATGATTTTTTAGTTGATGAAGGTGCAATATTAGGCTGTATTGGATTGCCAAGAGGCGATGTTGATATCGATTTAAGACCGCCGATTTGAGGTGAAATAATGTTTGAGGAATGGGGACTAGAAGAATGGATCATACTTCCTTTTCTAGTGATTGCTGTAGCCATAATCATTTGGTTTCTAAAGCGAAAAATACAGAGAAAGTTTGACGAAATTTAATTGAGACACCAATTTGAAGCACGCAGAAAAAGACAGCAGCGGCTATTATTAGAGTCTGAATGATTCAAAGTGCGTTAGAAATTATTTCTTCAGTCTTGTTGTTAGTGATACAGTGATTGATATACTTGAGCCATTTAGCCTCGTTTGAGGGATATAATACATGGGAAATATGATTGGAAAGCCGGCTCCTGAATGGAAAACAACTGCATGCGTGAATGGTGAAAAGAAAGTAGTATCTTCTACTGACTATGTAGGAAAGTGGCACCTAATTTATTGGTACCCACTTGATTTCACCTTTATCTGCCCAACAGAAATCGTTGGTTTTGAAGCTCTAAAAGATGATTTTGCTGATGATGGAATCGAAGTAATCGGTTGTTCTACTGATTCATACTTCTCACACTCTGCATGGTTTGCTGACAAAGAGATTTTCCCACAAGGGGTTACTCACACAGTTCTTGCAGATACTACACACCAAGTAACAAATGGATTCGGAATGATGAACGATGCCTTAGGTGTTGGATTCCGCGGCTGTGTTTTGGTCGATGATGAAGGTAAAGTTCAGATGTGGTCAATCAACAATATGGATGCAGGAAGATCTCCTTCAGAAGTACTACGTACCTGCCAAGCAACAATGGTTGGCGGACTTTGTGGTGCAAACTGGAAGAAAGGCGACAATTTCGCTGCTTGATTTTTCAAATCAACCGCAATAGGTGATTCATTGACTGAATTAGAACTTCTCGGCAGAGGCGACTGGGAAGAATTCCTCTCTGCTCCTCTAGCAGTATTGGTACTTGGCAAAAACGGCTGTGCTGCTTGCGAACAGTGGGCTTCAGATTTACAACAATGGTTTGAGTCTGACCAATCACCCGATGAGGCAAGATTTGGAAAACTAATTCTCGACACCCCTGGCCTTGGACGTTTCAAAATAGCTCATCCTTGGGTTTCAGAAGTTGATGTCTTACCATATAATGCGATATATGTTGATGGTGAAAGAGTTAAAGAATGGGCTGGTGGAAACATTTCTCGCCTAACAAACCGCTTGAATCGATATCTTTGAAATGATTTTCCAGATATAACTTAGGTCGTGATTTTATTATCGGACAATCCGTTTTGATTTCTGCTCTATTCGCAGGAATTGTAGCCACGCTAGTGACGGTGGCGATAGAAAAATGGGGAGGGCTAACCGGTGGAATATTAGGAACAGTTCCTTCAACAATTGTCCCTGCAGCTGCTGGAATGTATTTAGCTGGAGGAGAGGCTGCGTTGATTGAAAGTATGGCGATAATTCCGCTTGGAATGCTTGTTAATGGTCTCTTTTTGACAGTATGGATTGTACTCCCACCACATCTCTCACAAAGAAAAAGGCCTCTAACCATCACCACGATTTCAGCATTATTGATTTGGACTTTTAGTGCAATTATTATGTTAAAAATAGTAGGTATTGCATTAGGAGAGAATCTATCGGCAATTAATTTAGGATTTATTGGTCTGTTTTTGCTAATATTGTTATCTGTAATTATAAATTGGAAAAATACAGAAACACCAAAAGGAAAACATCCAGTTTCATTTTTTGTCTTAATCTGTAGGGGATTAGCCGCTGCAATCGCTATTGGTTTTGCAGTTTGGTTATCAGGGCAAGGTCAGCCATTGATCGCTGGTATAGCGGCAGTATTCCCTGCAATTTTCTTAACCAGCATGGTGGCATTATGGATGGCGCAAGGTCCAACAGTACCTCGTGGTGCAGCAGGTCCGATGATGTTGGGGGGTGCAAGTGTTGCAGTATATGCGATAGTCAGTATCTGGTCATTACCTGAATTTGGGGTGCTAATCGGTTCTATCATCGCATGGCTTATCGCAGTAATTGGATGGTCGATACCAACATTTATTGTGCTAAGTAAGCGTAATTCAATTACCGATTCAGTATCCTAGTCCAGCGTTCAGAAGCGGGTACATCGACAATAGTGAATTGTACAAAAGTCACACCCTTAACTTCACAAATCTTCTTGCGTAGTGAATCTAAATCTAAAAGGCAACAAGGGCAATGCGGCCGTGATGGTTTTATTGTGAGATTAGTTTCACCATCTTCTGCGATATCTATTGCTTGAATGATATCTGATTGTGTCAAACCAACCGATTGGTGTGGGTCTTTCCAATCGGATAATAAACGAACAACACGACGTTTGAAGGCGTTATGTTTTCGTTTAGACATCTAAATCCTTATCCTTTAATCTTTGAATTAATTTCTTCTAAACTAAGTTCTGCTAGGCGGCCTTCAGCAGCATCTAACTCATGTTGACAAACCTTCAGTAATGCCGCCCCTTCTTCAAACATCGCCAATGTTTCATCAAGGCTTTTTCCTCCTTTCTCTAATTCAGAAACTATGGTCTCCAATCTAGATACCGCTTCATTATAACTTATTTTTTCACTCATTTTTCATCACTCTCAATAATTTCCTTGATGTCAGCAAGCGCTGATCCATCTGCAAAAGTCATAGTAATTTCTTGCCCTGAAGAAATATTCTTTACACTACTCAGGACTTCTCCATCCTTTGTTTGAGCCATTGAATAACCTCTTTCAAGTACGCGCTTTGGATGTGATGATTGTAATATCGCTCCGATATGAGTCAACCGAGCCTTTTCACCGGAAAGCATTCTTTGGGCAGAACCCTTGATACGCATTTCCATGCCATTCAATCTGTCCTTAGCTTTTGACAATCCTGCTAATGGCGCCAAACGCAATCTAGCTGTAAGTGAAACGAGATGTTGGCGAGATTCTCCAAATCTTCGCAATACAGAATTTTCAAGCCGTCCCTCAATATCATCAA
>JAACCR010000073.1 GCA_009937205.1 Methanobacteriota archaeon
GTTTCATCGGTGATGAAATCAACCCATTCATAGACATCTCGTCCATTGAGCCACCCACCACTTGCACCAACTCCGTTTTCTTCGGATAAGTCATCGCGTTGGTCTCGAACAGTATTCAAGTGTTTCACAACAACATCTCCACCGGTGTCGTTAGCAGGAATAATCCACGGAAGAATCCCTCCCCCGTCTTCGTTTACAGAAGCCATCACCGCTGAACCACTACTCATATCTTCGTGCCACATCATCCATGATTCATCAGCAGCACGAATCGGCCAATTTTCACGACCATACTTACCCATCAACAAAACAACCTCATCATTTCTAGGAGGGAATAGTAATTTTAGAGTAACTTCTTCTCCACTTCGTAAGTCTATAACAGTACCATTTTGGGCCCGAAGTGAACCAGGATCTTGAAGAAAGTAAGGAATGAAGACACTCATATCGGCATCAGCTTTGAATGTTGTAGAAACCCACTCCCCACCTGGGATTACCATGGAATTATTTGATGAGCCACCCTCAACCTCAATAGAAAGTCTCTCCGGATCAGGAAGAGAAGAATCCTCGTTTTCTCCGAAACAACCAGCAAAAGTTGCCGAAAACATAAGGAAAACCAACATTCCGGCACGGGTATAAGTTGAGCGCATATTCGCCCCACTTGCACGGTATTGTTGAACCCAACGGTTACAAGTTAGAAAGCCACATCTCATGAGAGTTCATCTTTCCAGTCACCGGAAACGAACTTCCAATAAAAGGCGAAGCGTTAAGGGGGGCTGATAATCCGGTTTACACATGGCAACTGTCCATTTGGGTCAGAAGCGCAGGGTCTTAGCCCGCGCAATTCCGGATACATATTCCGATGCCTTAGCCAATTATTTTGGAACAGGTCCAACCGATTTACCGCTTGCAAGAAAGCAACACTCTGCCTATTGCCAAGCCCTCGAAGATGCAGGTCTGGAAGTAATTATTTTGGAGACAGACAACAACCATCCCGATTGCTTATTTGTTGAAGATCAAGCCATTATCATTGATGGTCGTGTACTACTTCCGATCCCAGGGCACCCCTCAAGAGTCGCCGAACAACCACCGATAGCAGAATTTTTGACTCAGCAATATGGTTCTGATAAAATACAACACATGAATTCAAATTGTAAAATGGATGGAGGAGATATACTTCGCCTTGGAAACTTATTTTTCGTTGGTCGTTCTAGCAGAACAAATGATGCTGGAATAGCGGTTTTGAGGGAATTAGTTGAAGGTCTTGGTTATGAACTAAGAGTAATCAACATGCCACCTCAAGCACTACACCTGACCAGCGTGTCTCCAACTCCAACCGATACAATTATTTTTACTCCTGAAGGCTATCTTACAGAACAAGATTTTGGACAACTGCCAGAAGGTTGCGAAATCCGATGGATGCCTAAAGAAGAAGTCTATGGTTGCAACACCATCGGTTTAGATAATGGCCAAGTGCTCGTCGCTGAAGGATATCCAACAGTACTCACAGAACTAGAAGGCTTGGGACTTGAGCCAATAATAATAGACATGAGTCAAATTAAAGCAGCCGATGGTTCACTAACCTGTCTTTCAATATTCTATTGAAAACGACCACTATCATCATAGACAAAATCATGCCAACGCATTATTGCAATTTCTGCTTCTGCAGAAGTATTACAGACAATAACATCATTCTCAAAAACTCCAGAGGACTGAGAATCTGCGAGAGTAATACTACCCTTAACAGCGATTACTTCAATCATTTTTTTGTGGTCTCTAAAAATGCCCAATTCGAAAACAATCCATGGCTCATCATCACCAACCAAGGAGTCAAACATCTCGGAAAATAAGAATCCAGCTAAATCAGCAGCGTTGTGGAACGAACATAAACTGCTTAACGTTTCCATTAATGCTAGAGACTTTTCATTCAAATCTTCAGGAACACCATCGATTATTGATGATTTACACAAAGTCAACAATGGCCTTTGTTGTTCATCCATAGTTTGGCCACCATCCACTCCTAATTGACAATTTGTTAATTCAAAGCAAATTAAATTTCGTAAGCAAATCTAGAACATAGCGAATTAAAACTATAATTAACAAACTAAAGAAAACACCCATTACCGCCTTTGTTGGCAAATATTTTAGTCCAACTCTCGCGCCAATTTGTGCACCAAAGAAGGTTGCCATGATTGCACCAGGTCCGAATAGTAAGATATTTTCATCGGCTAAAAATGCCAACTGATCTGACGATAATGCAAAACTATGAGTGATAACTGCAACCGGAACGACCACCATCATGATTCCAAAAGAAGTGCCTATGGCAGTACGGGTCTCCAAATCAGTATAATGGCGTAATAATGGAATATTTATTATTCCCGAACCAATTCCTAAAACAGCAGAAAGTATCCCGGCAATACCTGAACCGATTACCACCGGCACTTGTTTAATTCCTTGTTCTCTAGTATCTTCAACGTCAGAGGTAGCATCACTTTTTATTTTATTCCAAGTTTTTTGAATCGCCCACAAGATTACCAAAACGCCAATAGTTTTGAAGGTTAAATCCATTTTATCTCCCAAGATAATAACTATCAACACTCCAACCATGACTCCAGGAATTGCTCCTTGCAAGGCACTATTACGCACTTCGGTTGACCAATGCCCTTCTTTTCGATGAGCCAAACCCGATCCATAGGACACAACTGTGGTTAGGGCCAATGAAACCATTAACAAAGCACCATCAATTTCCCAACCTGCCACGTAGTGCAAAATTGGAACGAACAGCAAACCTCCGCCTAAGCCAAGAGGGGCGAATAGTAAACTAGTCACGAAGACCAAGCCGAGAACGAGGGCTAGGGTCATCACATCCATATCTCTCGCTTGAACAATATTGTTCATTAAGTTACGCAAACCGCAGCAGTGATATTCTACTTTATGTTCTGGAATCAAAGGGGGCACTATGTGGATTACAAGGTGTAATCTGTCAGTATTGAACGGGCTCGGGGTCAAGACTTCGCCAAAGATACCATGTCGCAACAGTACGATAAGGGGCCCAAACATTTCCAATTTTATTCAATTCTTCAATATCTAGAGATTCGCCATTGGCATACAAACGCTCGATCATTCTTACAACACCAACATCTCCGAGGGGGAAAATGTTTGGTCTTAGTAGATTAAAAATCAAAACCATGTCTATGGTCCATGGCCCGATACCCCGCAAAGAAATTAATTTACTGCGAACTTCTTCATCTGACATATTGTTCCAGTCTACCAAAGAAAGTCGCGGCCAAGCCTCTACAAGCTCCCGGATATATTCGATTTTTCTGAACGACAAACCAGCATCCCGCAACGTTTGATCGTTAACCCCGGCGTAGGACGCTGGAGTTTTAAGGTCAACCAATAAACCCATTCTACCCCATATTGCGTCAGCAGCAATCGCAGAAATTTGTTGCCCTACAATGGAATGAATCAGAGTCTCGAATAATTCATCTTTGGAACTTAGGGGGGGCTCTTCATACTCATCAATGAGTTTGCCAATAACTACATCAATTGAACGTAAATATTGTTTTGCGACCTCCCAGTACTCGGGAACAATTGACATTGTACCTCCTTGGAAACCCTCGGTATATATGTCGTCCGGGCGTCGGTTTCGTATTGTTTTCAATCATTGAAAATATAATCTAGGTCGCTATTTGGTTAATGTTGCTATATTTTAATTATGAGGGCTACAAAGCGAGATTAGATAGAGTCGGTTATATGTTACCAAAATGTTCAGATTGTGCGCGTGCAATTCGCACCAAAGAGTCATCCTATTGCCCAAATTGCCAGTCCGAATATTGCAAACAGTGCAGAAATAGTTTAGCAAAATGCACTTGGTGTAAAGCCCATTTTTAGAGTCACTTTGTTGAGAGTGCAGAGGGCAGGATTCGAACCTGCGAACCATTGAGGACTGGGACCTCATCCCAGCGCCGTTGACCAAGCTTGGCAACCCCTGCTTCAAACCAACGGTTTGACCACGCGTATATCAACAACGCGTAGTCTGATTAATATCCCTCAATACCCTTTATTTCACTCAAAGAATATCGCAATATCTTCTAACGATTTCCGCTCAATATCAGGGACTTCTGCACCATCACTTGGATATCCAACCGGCATCACCAACATTGCAACTTCATGCTTTGGCCGATCTAATATTTCACTAAGAAAACCCATCGGTGATGGGGTATGAGTTAGAGTGGTAAGACCAACTCGATGTATCGCGGAAACAAACATTCCAGCAGCGATTCCACAAGATTCAGTAGAGTAGTAGGTTGGGCCCCACTCTCCATTTTCTCGTTTTCTTTTACTCTGTCTAAACAAAACAACGACCCAAGGGGCATCGGTAAGATGAGTCTTAACAGCATCAGTTCCTAAGGGGTCCAATACCTCTTTCCAGGCCTCAGGCATTCTATCCTGGTAGGTTTTTGCTTCTTCAATTTCAGCAGCATCTCTAATTTTTTGCTTCAATTCTTGATTGGAAATAGCAACCCAAGTCCATGGCTGTAAATGTGCACCATTTGGAGCAGTACCGGCGGTTAGAATTGCCTTTTCGATGATGTTTTTTGAAACTTCTCGCTTTGAAAAATGTCGCGTAGTTCTTCTTTTTGAGGCTTCGATATAAATTTCAAAAGACCGCCTTTCCATTTCAGAAACAGGAACTGCTTGCCATTCCAGGGGGATGAAACCGTCTTGGCTCATACCACTGCATTAGCGCTATTGTTTTTGATGCCTTCTTCTTCATCAGCGAAAACCAATCGTTCACTCATGCTGATGTCGGAGCTAATTCTGTTGGCATTCTGCCACGGATACGCAACCAAGTTTCACTACCGAACATCAATGCGTATAGTGAAGCGATCCAAAGAGTCGGGCTACTTTGAATGGCCATTGAATCATATTTTCCAAGTAAATCATTATCTCCAATGACCAATAGAATACACAACCATAACATCGTTACTCCATGTAATACCCATCGTAATCCAGACATAATATCAGATGAATTAGCCCTCATTTCAGTCATTTCAACTTCTGTTAGAACCGCGGTTACTCCAACCAATTTATCTAGTGCAGAACCACCATTACATCTAATTCTTCCAAGCCTAAATCTGTTGAGGAATTCAATCACAGTGAATAGGCTGAGCCAAACCACTACAACTTCTAACAATGGTTCTGCTCCAAATAAATCGAGCGAGCCCCAAGTTGACCAAGATAACAAACCCCATAACCAAGCGACCAAAAGTAATTGGAAGGTCCTAGCAAAACGAGTCAACCTTTGCAATAATTCAGCATCATGTGAAAGTAAAGATTCCAATGCAATAACTAGCCCGGTTATTCCAGAAAGGCCAGCTGAAACCAATAGCCACCACCAATCTAATTCACCATCTCTCCAAGAGAACATCAATGCGACCATAGTCCATGCTAGTACGACAATTGAAGCGACATTTACAGTGGCTTGCATTGTATAAAGAGGGTCTCGACCATCTCTTAGGACCGCTAATCCACCCATCAACCGGACTTCAAATGCAGAATCATCAACGATGCCATGAGCGGCTGCAGTCATTCCTCCAACTGCCTTTATCCTTGCATTTTCAACAACACTTGTGGCTGCCCCAACTTCCCAACTATCGCCGCCATTAGACCAAGAAGAACCACGACTTGCTGCATGTGCAGCACCAGCACCTCGGCTCTTATCTTGTCCACTAGAGCGAGTTCTTGCCCATGCGCGAATTTCGGTAGTTGTTATCTCATCAACTTGATCTTCACTTAGAGGCGCACCGTGGTCAGTGTAGAGCCATCTACATTGTATTGGTACAGGGAGTGGGTCAACATCGGGTGCAACCATTTGGAATTGACCCGGTCCAAGAGTGGGTAATTGCGCGACTAGATTTTGGTCACCACCACTTTCTTTGAGCAAATGCCGAACCTTTTCAACATCTTGAGGTTGAGTAAATCTTCCAATGAAAGTGGTATTGGCTTGAGCGAGGATTTTGTAATCAACATCTGATACATTTTGCGTTGCCAATACACAAGCAACCCCGTATTTCCTTGCTTGCTTAAAAATTAGTTTTATCAAATCCTTGGCTGGAGGATTTCTAGGGTGGGGAGGCAAATATGGTGCTACTTCATCCATGAAGAATAGTAATTTCAACTCCCCTTCAGCAGGTTGCTGGGTCAACATCCAATCGTACAGTTCACGTGCTAATTCTTGCACGAAATATTGCTTCTGTGCCTCATCTTGAATTGTGTTCAAATAAACGATATTAACGGGAATTTTACCAGGAATCGCCGGTTCAACGAAAGCATCGATATCAATAGGGACTCCGTTTGAGAATAATAATTGATTAACTCCACTAGAAAACGCAGACAAGCGTCTCGCCAAATCATTACGCGTAGTTTTTGGTAATCTTTCTTCAAAGTTAGTTAGCCTATGTATAGCCATCACTTCTTCCCATTCAGGAACATCAATTTTTTCATCATCTTCATCGACTTCAACGAAACAGTGTGGGTAGAGATTTTTAGTAAACTCGCGATGAGGTTCGCGAACAACCTTCGCTAATGCTTGAAAATCACCAACATCTAATCCGCACCTTGTTCCCTGAACTAGAATTTCATAAAGAAATGGTTTGATTACTTTTCCTTGAGCTTTTTCAACATCATAACCTGCTAAGTTGGTGAAACCAGCCGCGACCATATCCCATGCGGTAATCGCTTCTTCAGGATCTAGGTCTGCAGGAGGTGCTCTAAACGGATCAATACACAATGGCAGACCTTTACTCCGCAAAGGCGTCCAAATTCGCACTTCACACATATCCATCAACTTCTTGGCTCTAGCGTAATCACCGCCTTGCGCTTCCAAATCATCCGGTTCTATGCCCAAGGCAAGCCTGGCCAAATCTCCCTGTGGGTCGATGATAAGAGAAGGGATTTTAGCCAATGTTGCCTCCTCAATTAGTGCCTTAGCCATCACAGTCTTTCCTGACCCGGTTGAACCTAGCATAGCTGCGTGTCGTGCCAACACAGTGGAACTGATATCAATGGGCTTTCCATCATCGCGACGCGTTCCAAGAAACATTCCCTTTGGTTTGTATTTACGTTTCTTTGTATGAGGCTTTTCTTTGATTACTTCCGTATTTGGGGTTGCGTCATTAGAACTAGCAATTGCATCTGAATTGGACTCCAAAATATCTCCGACCAAGTCGGCCAAATTGGTTGTGACTTCACCAATACTCTCCGCCGACTTATCGGCAGTGGGAGTACTTTCGTCAGACACCATAGACGGGGCAGTCCGGTTGGGGGTCTTCAAAGGCGCGTTAGTGAGCAACCCCGAGAAGCAGACTCAAGGAGGCGAACCATATCGCCGAATCATGCTGCGCATTCCATTGGCACGCCCATCATGGGATGATGAGATGCGCCAAGCAGCAATTGCGGCATTGGACTCAAAGCAATGGGTCAAGGGTCAGCAAAACATTGCCTTTGGGCAATCGTTTGCCGATTATTGTGGAGCACTTGCTGCAACACCATGCCAAAACGGTTCAGTTGCCCTTTGGGCAGCGCTACAAATCGCCGAGATTTCTTCGGGAGATGAAGTGATAGTCCCATCTTTAACCTTCATCGCCAGTGCAACAGCAATTCCACTTGCTGGCGCGAATGCAATATTCGTTGACGTGGATGAATATTATTGCATGGATTATCAAGCGGTAAAAGAAGCGATTACCGAGAGAACGAAGGCTGTGATTGCTGTACATTTATTCGGCCAAGTAATAGATCCTAGAATTGTTGAATTATGTCATCAAAAACAGTTGGTATTAATTGAAGATGCAGCCCAAGCACACGGTGCAACAATCATTAATTCAGCAGGTGAAAAAACATACACTGGGGCGATAGGAGATATTGCTTGTTTTTCCTTTTTCCCTTCAAAAAACATGGCAGTCGGTGGCGAAGGAGGAATGATTACCACCACTAAACAAATCTATTCAGAGCGATTAAACTCAATTGTAAACCATGGTCGCAGTTCAAGGGTTGAAGCACAACAACTGGGCAGTAATTTGCGGATGTCAGAGGTATCTGCGGCAATCGGTGTAATCCAACTAACACGTCTTGATCAATGGCTGCAACATCGCAGATATATCGCTAACAAATATTTACAAGAATGCAAATCTAATACTAAATTGAATCTGCCAAAAGTAAGAGAAAATAGCCAACATGCTTGGCACCAATTCTGTATTCTAGTGGAAGATGAAAATGCCTTCATCAAACACATGGATGAGCACCTAATTGATGCTAGAGTGCACTACCCAAACCCATGTCACAAACAACCAGTATTCAGCGACCACCCACAACACCAAGCCGACTTTACAATGACCGATTTAATTTGTAAAAAACTCGTAGCAATCCCAATCTTCCATGAGATGAGGGCTGATGAAATCAATCGTGTTATTTCAGCTCTAAACAGTTACTGATTATAGATTTGCCATCAAAGTTTCAGCCAATGCTGCGTTTGACCAATTCCTTAAACCAGTTAATTCAAGACCTATCCACGAAGGAAGTTCAACGGATTGTTGTTCAGAAGACAATTCAACTTCGGCAAGAATTAATCCTGCCAAACCCTCCTCGAACTCATCAATTTCCCATGTTAAACCGTCAATACCAGCCACACAGTAACGAGTTTTGTTGACATTTGGAAACGGTCCCCATTGCAGTACGGATGTAGCAGCAGCATCCTCAACAATCCACTCCAATTCCAAACCACTAGCGCCTTGCCGCGGACCCTTTACAGTAAATATCGAAACTCCATCTTTAATTCTGATTCTAGGAATCCAATCGGGCTCAGATTCAAAAATAACAATCTCTTCTTTACTCGGCCTTGTCATAATAACATCAGATAAGCACAAATTACCATCTTGATCTAAATTTAAATTAGATGCTTGTAAGTAATATTGTTCAATATTGTGAATACTTTTTGCCTCACTTCTCCAAGGCTTGTGTGTTCTCCCATCAACTAGAAATCGTCTTTCGATTTCCATATGGGTAGACATATTCATGCCTCGTCTTCAAATTCAATATCACGTGCAGATTGCATTGATTCATCATCAGTAAACCAAAAGGTTGGCGTCTGGCCATAATCTACATCCCAGCGTTGAACCGCTCGAGCCCACATTTCGCCCTTTGTATGATTAGCACACCAATTTAGAATCCAATCCATCTGAGCCACTATCTCTTCATCATCAGCAGCATTCCGCTTCAAGTTTTCAGCTTGAAGCGCAGTAACCATAGTCCAGTTAGGGGTTTGTGCATAAGTGACATATGGATTTCTTTCCATGTCAACACTACGCCATTCAGTCCACAGCGAGAAGACATTATCGTAGAGAAAACCAACCAATAATACGCCAAACATTACTCCTCCGAAAATTGATGCTAGGCCAAAATAGGTGAATGGAATTCCGGCAAAGGTTGCAGCAGGATCGAATCTCCAACTAACATAAGGCCACAATAATAGTGTGATAGTTGTGCCCCACAATAGTAATCCAACTACTGCTTGAGATTGTTGCATACGCCAATATTGTCTCATCGCCCACTTGCGAAACAAGCCACCGGAAGAACCACTATCACCCATGCTAATCGGTTTAGGCTAATTCTTCTTACAAATTAATGCGCCCCTCATAGGTCACAAAATACACCGATTAATTCAGTTTCGATAGTATACCGTTACTTTACAATCAATCACACCAACTCATTAAAAAGAAAGAAGCGAGAGGGATATTCATGATTAATAACAAGGCCATTGTAATACTAGCGCTTGGAATGATGTTAGTATCAGGTTGTACTGGGGTTATAGATGAGCCAATAGATGTGCCAGATGTAACTCTGCCAAGTGATTGGTCGACATCGGTTTCTAGGACAGTAAACAATCCACAACTCAGTGGTTTTGACGACTGTGAAGAGTGGGAAAGTAGCCTTAAACAATCGATTGCAGAAGAATACCGAACACAAATTTTGCAAGCGGCAGAAGAAGTATACTACTATGGTGGATTTTGGATGGACGATACTGCTGAAATGGCAATGGATGGCGCAACAGCCGGAGCATCGAACGGTCAAACAAGAAGCGCGACTCCACCAAGAGAAGAGGGCAAAGATTTCTCAGGTACCAATAATCAAGAAGAAGGAGTTGATGAAGCCGACTTTGTCAAAACAGATGGCTATTACATCTATTTCCTCAACGGTAACCGTTTAGAAATTCTTGCAGTTCCAGATTTTGGAACAATTGAATACGAATCAAACTTCACAATAGAAGGGACTCCACAAGCTATGATGCTTGATGGAGACAGATTGGTGGTAATTTCCACAGTCTCCACTTGGAGTATTCCCCAAGACAGCCCATTACGGGATGAATTAGGATGGACTGATGGCTATCAAGGTTGGAGAACCGAAACTCTAACCAAGTTCACAGTACTGGACATTACAAACCGTTCAGATCCAGTAATCGGAAAAGAATTATTTCTTGAAGGCTATTATATGACTGCAAGAGAAGTAAATGCAACTGTTAGAACAGTAACACACACTTGGCTTAACATTCCAGGAGTTCAATCATGGCTTAATCTTCCATCTGGATATTGGAATTTGGATTATGATGATTCTAGAAGAGAAGAAATCCGTCACAAGATAGCTTATCAAACCATTTTGGATAACCAAGAAGTTCTTGATGGACTCACCCTAGAAGAAATTCTTCCACGAGTTTACGAGCGCCAAGACGGAGTTCTCACAGTACACCAAATGAGTGATGGCGAATGTGCAGATTTCGTTGCACCATCCGACGGCTTCAACAGAGGATTCACCAGCATTTTTACCATGGATTTAGCAGATGAAGATTTTGCCTTTGAAGCAGATCACATCGTTGGTAATTACCCACAAGTATATGCTTCTCAGGATGTTCTTATCATCACTGAAAACGCATGGGATTGGTGGTGGTTCTGGGGCGCAGATACAGATATGATGGAATCAACCAACATTCACACTTTTGATATTTCAGCATCTGGAGAAACAGTCTATACGGGTTCAGGAAGAGTTGATGGACAAATATTAG
The DNA here is from genome assembly GCA_009937205.1 of Methanobacteriota archaeon. Classification (GTDB taxonomy): domain Archaea; phylum Thermoplasmatota; class Poseidoniia; order Poseidoniales; family Poseidoniaceae; genus MGIIa-L1. The sequence goes on from JAACCR010000073.1 coordinate 11,111, forward strand.
ATCAATTCTCACTTTCCGAATACGAAGGCGTGGTCAGAGTTGCAACAACAGTCGGACAGTGGGGGCGATGGTGGATGGACAACCCAGAGCCGATGTCAAGTCAAGTAGTAACGCTTGGAAGAGCAGTTGATGATGATGGGAAGCAAATTCTTACTGAATTAGGCAAGTTAGAAGGAATTGCAGAAGGTGAACGGATTTGGAGTACGCGTTTTGATGGTGACCGCGCCTACATCGTAACCTTCATGCAAATTGACCCATTGTGGATTATAGATTTATCAGATGAAACAAATCCAACAATCTTGGGAGAATTGGAAGTACCCGGAGTATCAACCTACATTCATCCATTATCAAAAGATCAGATATTGACAATTGGAATGGGTCCAGCGAATCAAGATGGAACTGGCTTGGATTGGTCAAGTGTTAGAATTTCGCTCTTCGACGTGAGTAATACATCAAGTCCGACACTTGACGATGTCTTCTCTGTATCACCGGTGCAAAATGAAAACGATACTGCGTGGCAGTGGTCATCATCCGAAGCTACATACGAGCATAAAGCATTCCAGTATTGGGCGCCTAAAGGGTTGCTAGCAGTACCAATTTCAACCTACAGATACATTAACTGGTATTCTAGCAATGGCGATTACCACTGGAGTTATCAATATGTTTCCAAACTTGCATTGGTAAATGTATCAGAAGAAACGGGTGAACTAAGTCTGCATGGAACGGTTGACCATTCCGATTTATACAACCGGGCCGACGACCAATATTACTGGAATCAATACAATATCCGCAGATCGATCTTCATGGGTGATTATGTCTATGCAATTTCTTCCGCCGGGGTTTCAGTCACCAATCTAACTACGATGGATGATGTTGTTACTTTGAAATTAGAGCAGCCAGTGTATGATACATACAGGTACTATGATAATCAAGACGTAGCAGTTGCAGAAGAATCATCAAGCGAAGATGCAAAACCTGAGTAATAACAGCGCGCTCTTCTTGAGATAAGACCGGTAGGGGAGACCATGAGCGGCACCTCCCATGGTGATATTTTGCCTGGCGGCAAATGTGCCTGGCATCGCTTTGACCCAAGTAAATCAGAGCATTTTTCTCAGAAATTATTGTACAGGATGGTAAACGATCGCAACCCCGCGATTCCAATAATGGAAAACAAATATCTCGCCCGAGGACTTGTACAACGTCTCGGTGGCTGTGCATTGCCAGAAATCTATCACTGGAGTACTGATTCAAAGGTTAAAATTGATTGGGCAAACTTGCCTAAGCGTTGTGTAATCAAAACTAATCACTGGTCCGGAGACACCCTATTCATCATGGACAATGCCGATAAACCATTGAATGGAATTGCGCGTAAATTCAAACTTAGAAGCCGAGGTGAAAATGGATATTTGGTAATACGTAATGGTAAAGATCAACATGGAAAACCTTGGCCAAAATGGAGAATTGAGTGGGCACTATCGCGGAATTTGAAGAAAGATTTTCCAGTTCCATTGGAATGGGGGGCATACAATATCAAACCCCGTGGCGTGATGATAGAGGAATTACTTGTCGATGAAACCGATTCATTACCCTCTGATTGGAAATTCCATTGTTTTTCAGGCAAAGTTGGTATTATCCAATTAGATACAGGGCGAATGTCACAACATAGTCAAGCGATCTATGACTGTGATGGCAACAAAATAGAACAAACCAATGCACATAAAGTAGACCTTGGAGAACCACATAATCTAGCAAGCATTCTAAAGCCAGAAATACTGAAATCAATGATTTCAATTTGTGAAAATCTCTCAAAAGAAATAGATTACACGCGTGTTGATTTGTTTTTATGTGGTCAAGAAATCTATTTTGGAGAGTATACTAATTACCATCAATCAGCATCACCTCAATCAATTGAATGGGATACTTTAGCAGGACGACTGTGGACACAACAAATTACACAGGAGGGTGAACAATGAGGACCGCAGTTTGCACATTTGGCTTTGGCCGTCCTGATCATTTTAAGAGAATGATGCAAGGTTTAGCAGGTTGCCCAGAAATAATGAATGAGGAAGTAGACATCCATCATTATTTGGATGGCGGAGAACATTCGCAGCAAGAGGAATTGCTCAAGGTGATAGAAGATTGTGATGTACCTTACAAAAAAATAGTTCAAAGAGCTGACAATTTTGGAGTTGGGCGACAACTGATTGGAGCGAGACGAGAGATTTTTGATGAACAGAATTATGAGCGAATGATACTGGTAGAAGACGATATTGAAGCGGGACCAACATACATGACGGCATTGCTGCGATTATCTGATTGGGCCGAGCAATACGACGATGTTGGAACAGTTCAAGTGTGGAATGTCCAGGCGGGAACGAAACAACAATTGGAAGGAGATCTCAACAAGGTAGTTCTCACCAATCGACATTTTGTGACTTATTGTTTAACCAAAAAAACATGGGACTTGATATCTCCATCATTGTATGATTATGAGAAAAAATACCTATTGGGTAGAGATTATGGAAAAAGACCTCATCGTAGAATACGATTGTTTCAGATGAGAAAAATGTTGAAAGCACCACGACGCCAACCTCAAGGGAATTGCTTAAATCCTCCCGCAGAAGCATGTTCTCACCCATTCCCGAAAATAGATTACCGACGCTCTCCAACTTCCCAAGACGCCATCACATCGATCGCACTTTACCAAGCAGGACTTCACCGCTTGACCACTGAGGTTTCAAGGGCATTCTATTTCGGTGAAACTGGAATCCACTGCACTCCAGAAGTCTATCGGCAAATGGGCTTTCATCTTCAAGGACATCACACATGGGATATTCATAGTGAACCAACTACTTTTGAATTAAAATATCAAGATGAAGAAGGCAATTGGTTACATTCACTTTACCGTTGAGATTAGCCAATTCAAAGATTGAATTGCAATGGTCAATACTATCAAACTCCGACCATAGCAATGCTTTGTTGATATGGCTCTAACAGTTGCAATTATTGGCGCTGGACGTTGGGGCCAGGCACATATCAGAACACTTTCATCTCTCAAAAGAGAAGGTTTAGTTGAGCGATTATTAGTCTGTGATATCGATTTAGAAAAACTAACACATTTATCCCCAGAAGTCGATGCAACCTATGCCACTTGGCAGGAAATGGTTGAACACAATTCGGTTGATTTGGTAGCTATAGTCACCCCCCCTCAAAGCCATTGTCAATTGTCAATTGATTTGATGAACAAAGGAATAGATGTATTGGTGGAAAAGCCATTGGGCTTTAGTGAATCACAAGCAGCTGCAGTCATAGCCGCTAGTCAAAGCACAGGCCGTTCTCTTTCGGTTGGGTTCTTGTTGAGGTTCCATTCAGGAATTCTAAAGGCGAAATCAATGGTTGCAAGCGGCGCAATAGGCTCATTACACCGAATACAATTCATTCGTCATTCGACTAGAAAGTCACCATTACAAGGTGATGTTATAGAGGCACTAGCAGTTCATGCAATCGACACAGTCTGTTCGGTACAAGGAGAAGTTGAACCACAACGATTGCATATATCTCGCCTGGCTACTGGCCAGCATAACAATCCAATACAGGCTTCTATGTGGCTTGAATTCCCTTAAGGTATAGAATCCAACATATCTGTTGGCTGGGATTCAGAGATAGAACAACGCCAGCTCAATTTTATTGGAGAAACCGGCTCTATATTTGTTGATTTCAATAATCATGATAATATCAAATTACAAAGAGAGGGAGTTCAGAACATTATTCCTACTGAGTTTTCAAACCCACCATTGGAGATGGAGTGGCGCCAACTACTCAATGCTAAAGAGGATCTATTTCCAACAGCGGGTGCGACATTACGCGGCGCCCGTTGGATAGAACAAGCACTATCAAAAGCAGCAATACACATCATGCAAAACCAGGATAATATTTCAAACAAGATTGTCTGATTGATAGGGTGATTGAGGCGAAGGGTGAAAGGCTATGCTCCCCGACCATGGTTGATTACAATGGCTAAGTTTGGTGACCACCCCGCGCTTCCACAAGCACTTGAGGACCTGTTGATGGAACAAGTGCATACTGTTTTTCTCAAAGCAGACTGTAAACCAAGAGTCAAACAAGGAACAATTGGGCAGCTAAAATTAACAGAAGTTGATTCGGCTACCGAGTGGGATACATTGCGTATGGAAGCAATGCAAGAAGAACTAATTGAGTTGATAGAAAGCAATAGAAGTCGTAGCGATTGTTTTCTTGAAATCGATAGAAAGGGTTGCCAAGTTCTCCAATTAGGAGATCTGCGTATTTCATGTGCATGGCCGCCATTTTCCGATGCAAGGGAAATCACAATCGTACGACCGGTCGCAAAACTGTCAATCAGCGATTATGAAATTGACCCACGCCTTATCGAAAGGCTAGCAGACCATCATCGCGGAGTATTTATCTGCGGACGGCCAGGTTCTGGCAAGACAACACTCGCCCAAGCAATCGCCGAATACTTAGACACTGAAGTTGGCGCCATGGTCAAAACCATGGAAGCACCTCGCGATTTACAATTAGCAGACAGAATCACTCAATACGCACCACTTGAAGGGGACTTAGAAAAGACTGCGGAAATTATTTTCTTAGTCAGGCCAGATTTCGTCATCTTTGATGAAGTAAGAAGGGCAAGAGATTTTGAGATTTTTGCAGATGTCAGACTTGCAGGTGTAGGGTTACTTGGAGTAACACACGCCAATTCAGCATTAGAGGCAATTCAAAGATTGATCGGCAAGGTTGAATTGGGTCTAGTCAGTCAAGTATTGGATACCATTCTTCACGTTGAAGCAGGAAAAATTCAGCAAGTATTGGAATTGCGCATGACCGTCAAAGCACCAACGGGGATGCAAGAGGAGTTGGCAAGACCGGTTATTGAAGTGGTTGAATTCCCTAGTGGAAAAATCACCCATGAAATGTTTGCCTTTGGCTCGGAAATAGCAGTAGTTCCAGTAACCGCTGCATCAAGAGGACAACTATCTCCAATGCGAGCACTTGCAAAAGAACAAATCGTCCAAACAATCCAACAGTGGGTCGGCGTTCAATGTGAAGTGCAATTCACTAGCGAAACCAGCGCAAA